>CAYHXK010000005.1:11022-21649 GCA_964360125.1 uncultured Sterolibacterium sp. | reverse complement strand
TTGCTGGATGCTCAATGGCCGAATGTTCCTGGCCCAATTGATGTGATGTTCTGTCGGAATGTCATGATTTATTTCGATAAGCCGACCCAGTATCAGATACTTAAAAAGTTTGCCCCTCTGCTGCGAGAAGATGGATTGCTGTTCGCCGGTCATTCCGAGAGTTTCATGCACGCCGCTGACTTGTTCCGTCCATTGGGCCGAACCGTTTATGAACGTGCCGACCGAAAACGCTGAATTTAGTAACTTCAATCTAGGCGAGCAAGCATATTTTGCCTTGGACTTGAATATCGAATGAACAGGTGACGGATGGAGAAAAGCAGTATTTGGATATTAAGGACTCGTGTATGGCAATCAAAGTACTTGTAATCGATGCTTCGACGGCGATATGCTCGCAATTGACTGAAATTATCAACGGGGCGCCTGATCTTCATGTGGTAGGGGCAACCCCCGATCCAATAGCTGCTATAGAGATGATCAAGTCGCTGCATCCCGATGTATTGACTTTGGATATTGAGTTGCAAAAAATGGATGGCTTGGAGTTTCTCCGACGCCTGATGAAACTGCAGCCATTGCCCGTCGTCATGATCTCGACTCTGACAGAAAAAGGCTCGGAAATCGCCTTGCGCGCATTGGAGCTTGGTGCCGTCGAGGTTCTGACCAAACCGCGTAAACAAAACCCGAGTCTGCTTGCGAGTTATTCCAAGGAAGTGCGGGAAAAGATTCGCGCCGCCCATAGTGCCCGTCTGAAGCCACCGGCGCCGTTAACGGCAGATCGGGTGACCGCCGGCGTGCATTCGAATTTACCGTCCTTACCTTTGAGCGCGCGCACCCTCAGCGAGAAACTGATTGCCATTGGCGCCTCGACCGGCGGCACGGAGGCGATCAAGGAAGTATTGTCGGGATTGCCCGCCCAGGTACCAGGTATTGTCATCGTCCAGCACATGCCCAAGACATTTACCGCTTCATTTGCGAAAAGGCTAGACAGCCTCTCGCAAGTGCATGTAGTAGAAGCCAAGGGCGGAGAGCACATCGAACCTGGCCATGCGTATCTGGCACCGGGACATTCGCACTTGCTGGTGAGAATGGGGGCTAGCGGCTACGTCACCGAATTATCGCAAAGCGATCCAGTCAATCATCATCGACCGGCGGTCGATATGCTGTTTGGTTCGGTTGCAGCTCTGTTGCGCAACAACGCTATTGGCGTTATTCTCACTGGTATGGGCAAGGATGGGGCACAGGGTCTTCTTAAAATGCGTCAAGCGGGTGCATGGACAATCGGCCAAGATCAAGATTCTTGTGTCGTCTATGGCATGCCGCGTGAGGCGGCGCAGGTTGGCGCAATCGATGAAGTTGTTGCATTATCCGATGTCTCAGAGTGTATCATGTCACGCCTGCGCGACTTTGATCGACGGGGATGACGAAAGTGATGGGTGACATTGCGGATTCAACAAATATAATTATGGCGGGCTTACCGGGCGGTGTCTCTCAGTTAGCATCAGTCATTCGGCAATCGGGTTAGTATCAGTCATGCAGCAATCAGGAGCGGATGGATATGCAAGTTAATTTCATCAATACAGACCAAAACGCCACGATCCAACTGCAAGGGCGTTTCGATTTCAACACGCACCGGGATTTTCGTGCGGCTGTGGATTCGGCCTTGTTGGTGCCGCACACTCAACTTTCAGTCGACTTTGGCGAAGTTGATTATCTGGACAGTTCCGCGCTGGGTATGCTTTTGATGCTACGGGACAAGGCCAGAACCGCCAACAAGACTGTGGCTCTTGTCAATTGCCACGGCAGTGTTCGCCAGATTTTGGACATTGCCAACTTTAGCAAACTGTTCCAAATAAGCTGATTTCGACCTAATCCTGGTGTATCCGGGCAATATATTCCTGCGTCAATCAAACTCAACTTACAAGAATGGGCAGCTTGGAGTTCATTGAATTCCGGTCGGGTTCTTGCCCGCTAAAATGAGATTGGCCAAGTGCAACATTTCAGACAGGTTGCCGCCAGTCTTTCGATACATAGCCGCGATCAATTCACGAATGAATAGGAAATTCCCTGCTCCCCTTAAGGGGCGGATGGCCTCCTGAACGCCCAAGAACTTGGTTTAATGGCCAGTCTGCTAGGTGTAGTATCATTTTTGCCTTGTAATCCTGATTTTGTGGTTGGCGGTGGTTCCTGGGCCATTATATTGTCATAATATTCAATTCACGTATGAGCGAGGAGTCCGCACTATGACCTTACGAAGTCGACTGATACTCGTGTTGATCGTACTCTGTGCGGCAACATTGGTTGCCAATGGCTTTAGCTATTACATGTTTTCAAGCTTGGCTGAAGACCTGCAGAAGGTCAATCCGCAGCTTGCGGAGTCGGCAGACACGGGTAAGTACAGCATCATCGTCGTGGTAGTGCTGGCTGCGGTTGTTGGTTTGGCCGCTTTTGTCCAATTCGTGAAGATTCTGCTCGGCCTGCTCGGGGGCGAGCCGCAATATGCTTCTGGCGTTGTCAAGCGAATTGCCAGCGGAGACCTTGTTTTCGTAGTTAAGACCCATCCCGGCGACAACACCAGCCTGCTCGCGGCCATCAGTGATATGCAGCAACATTTGCGAAATATGGTCACGGAAATTCGTACTACATCAAATCAACTGACTCAAGCGGTAGCGCACTTTTCCAGCATGACTGGTGAAATCGGCACTACGACCACTGAGCAGAGTGAAGCAGCAGCCAGCACTGCTGCTGCTGTGGAGCAGATGTCACTGAGTATTCGCAGTGTTGCTGACGGCGCTGCCGAGGTAGATCGTCAATCAGCTGATAGCCTGGAAAGAACCCAGGAAGGCAACGAAACCGTATCCCGGATGATTGGTGAAATCAGCATGGTGGAAGATGCGGTAAACGATATCGCCTCGACTGCGACAGTATTCATCGACAGCACTCGTTCGATTACTGCGATGACGCGCGAGGTACGCGACATAGCCGATCAGACCAACCTGTTGGCGCTGAATGCGGCAATTGAGGCGGCTCGCGCCGGTGAGCAGGGTCGAGGGTTTGCCGTTGTCGCCGACGAGGTTAGAAAGCTGGCCGAGAAATCAGCGGCGGCGGCAAGTGAGATTGATAAAGTAACACGCTCCTTGAGCGAAAAGTCCGTCCAGTTCGAAGAAGCACTGGGACGTGGCAAGTCATCGCTTGCATCCAGCATGGAAAGCCTTGAGGGCGTCGCCGAAGTGCTAGGCATAGCGAATGCAGAGGTTTCCAATACCCATAAGGGCATGAGTGAAATTTCTGCTTCGGTGCAAGAACAGACTGTTGTCGTGAGTGGAATTGCGATCAATATCGAGCGTATTGCCCAAATGGCAGAGGAAAACAGTGCCGCCGTTCGTCACGTAGGGGAGGAGGGACAACGTTTGGAGGAACTAGCCGCGAACCTGAACCAAATCGCCGGGCGCTTTAATGTCTGAAGTCTGAACTAACCGCACCCGCCGGTTTAAGGGTAGTTGGAGAAATTAGGATAGGTTGCACAGCGCAAGCGCGGCAAATTGAAGCGAAAATGGCGTAATATCCTAGTTTTACAGAAAAGTAGTGGCTAAAGCATGCCGCGCTTACTGGCAGAAAGGCGAAAAAATGTCCGACCTGATGAAGAACATCGATGAACGTACGCGGCTCGCCGGCACTAACAAGCTGGAAATTTTGCTATTTACGTTAGGGATCGATAGCCGAACGGATCGGCGCGAGACTTTCGGCATCAATGTATTCAAGGTGCGAGAGGTGATGCGCACACCGGCGATTACCTCAGCACCCGACATGCCTGCTGCGGTGAAGGGCATGGTGAGTTTGCGCGGGGCATTGGTGCCAGTGGTCGATCTGGCTGAATACATCGATATTCCACTAGGTTCGCCTCGCGAAATCATGATTGTGACGGAATACAACGGACACACGCAGGGCTTCCTGGTGGAGGAAGTAGATACCATATTGCGTCTCGACTGGGCACAGATGCGCGTGCCGCCTGATATGCTAGTGTCCAATCTGGGAGGTCTGGTGACGGCGGTAACGGAACTGCCGGATGGCCGCCTGGTGATGATGCTGGACGTGGAACGCGTTCTCTCCGAGACCACCAAGATCGACGATGAGTTCTTGTTCAAGGATATCCAGCCCGTGACGGACGAGAACTTGACGGTGTTCTACGCCGACGATTCCTCTGTAGCCCGGGGGCAGATTCAGCGCACTCTAGATGCTCTCGGAATGAAGTCCATTGCAGCAGTGAATGGACGCGCTGCCTGGGACGAATTACAGAAACTTGCTGCTTATGCCGAGAGTAGCGGGCGGCAAGTGAGTGATATGATTCAGCTAATACTCACTGACGTCGAGATGCCTGAGATGGATGGATATATCCTGACCAAGAACGTCAAGAATGATCCACGCTTCAATGGCATCCCTGTTCTCATGCATTCCTCGTTATCAGGGATGTCCAACCAGCAGCTAGGGCACTCGGTGGGTGTAGATGAATACGTTCCCAAATTCGAACCTCAGCGCTTGGCGGAAACGCTGGCGCGTCTGGCCAAACGCCTACCACAGACTGCCAGCGTTTAACGGAAAACGAACCGCAAGAAAGAGAGCGTCATGAGCCAACAAGACAACAGTATGCTTGAGTCCGTCGATGCCCGCACCCAATTGGTGGGTTCCAACCGCATGGAGATTCTGCTGTTTTCATTGGGTACGCAGGAAACTTTCGGGATAAACGTATTCAAGGTGCGCGAGGTCAGCAAGACTCCCAAGATTACCAAGACGCCCAACATGCCAGCCGGCGTCGAGGGTCTGATCAGCCTGCGCGGCAATGTCATCCCAGTATTGTCTCTGGCCCGTACTATGGAATTGATCGATGCGCCTGCGGGTCTCGGCGGATCGATGATGGTAACCGAATATAGCAAGCGCATTCTGGGATTTCTGGTACAGGATGTCGATCGCATTATCCGCGTTGACTGGGACAAAGTGCGCGCACCGGATGCCGTCGTCACCGGAGGCACCCATCGTTTCATTACCGCCATTACTGAGTTGCCCAACGGCAAGCTGGTTTCCATACTCGACGTCGAACAAGTTCTCGCCGACACATTCGGAGAGGCCACAATCACAGAGGTGGAGCGGATCGGAGGGGATGTCGAATACAATATTTTCTTCGCCGACGATTCTGCGGTGGCGCGCAAGAAGATCGCCGAAGTTCTTGACAAACTTGGCGTCAAGCACAAACATGCATTGAATGGGCTTGAAGCGTGGACACGCCTGTCAGGCATGGCGGAGCATTCCCAGCAAACCAAGAAAGACTTGCACGACGAATTGCAACTGATTCTGGTGGACGCAGAGATGCCCGAGATGGATGGCTATGTGCTGACCAAGAAAATCAAGAGCGACGCACGTTTCAATGGCATTCCGGTGGTTATGCATTCATCTCTGTCATCCGAAGCCAATCATGCCATGGGCCAGAGAGTCGGGGTCGATGCCTATGTCGCCAAGTTCGATGCGGGAATGCTGGCGGATACAATACGTCCGCTATTGATAAAATCCCATAGAAACTAAGTCGGAGAGACTAATGCCAGATCCGAGCAAGATAAAATTTCTTGTTGTAGACGATTTTTCCACGATGCGTCGTATCGTGCGCAACCTGCTCAAGGAATTGGGGTATATCAACGCTGATGAGGCAGAGGATGGCGCCGTGGCGTTACAGAAACTCCAGGGAGGTGGATTCGATTTTGTCATTTCCGACTGGAATATGCCGAATATGGATGGCCTGCAATTATTGCAGGCAGTGCGGGCAGACCCGACTTTGAGACATCTTCCAGTGTTGATGATTACCGCTGAGGCGAAAAAGGAAAATATAATCGCAGCCGCCCAATCAGGCGCTAGCGGCTATATCGTCAAGCCATTTACCGCAGGGACCTTGAACGAAAAACTGGTCAAGATTTTCGAGAAGCTCGAGCAATCCCCGGCGTAATTACGTTGCACCGAGGGGTACTGGGACATTATGGCGAATCCAATCAAATTTGACGAGTCTAGCGATAGCGAGGACTTGCAGTCACTATTCGACAGTATCGCCGCGGTTAGTGAAGCGCCGATGCTCGCACCGAAAATATCGGCACCGGTTGCCGATGCATCTGGCGATTCGGATGACCTGCAAGCTTTGTTTGACAGCGTTTCCGAAAATATAGAGATACCTGCGGCTGCCGCTCCGGCAAAACCAGGAACGAGTGCAGCGGGTGGCGAGGCTCCAGATGTCTTTTCCAGCCTCGGCCATATGACACGCCAACTGCACGACTCCTTGCACGAACTCGGTCATGACAAGGCTCTGGGAGATGCTGCTCGAACCATCCCCGATGCGCGTCAACGATTGACCTACATTGTTCATATGACCGAGCAGGCTGCAACTCGCGCATTAAATGCCATAGAAGTGGCCAAGCCAATCCAGGATAAATTGGAGAGTCAGTCCCTGGCGCTGGGAACCCGTTGGGAGAAAGTTTTTGCCAACCAGTTATCTGCCGCAGATTTCAAGGCATTGGCAGCTGACACTCATGCTTTTTTGCGTTCAGTGCCACAGCAGTCGCGGGCGACCAACGACCAGTTGACGGAAATCATGATGGCCCAGGATTTTCAGGACTTGACGGGGCAAGTCATCAAAAAGGTGGTGGATCTGGTCGGGAATCTGGAGACCGAAATGCTGAAAGTACTACTAGTGGCAATGCCGCCGGATATGCATGTGGAGACGCCGGATGGCCTGCTCAATGGTCCGGCCATGAATGCAGCGGGGCGGAGTGATGTAGTCACTTCGCAGACACAGGTGGACGACTTGCTGGAAAGTTTGGGATTTTAACAATCAGTCATTGAAGATTTTGTGGATTGGTCATATTGTGTCAATCTATTTCCCAACCAATTAAGGTAATGGGGAGTGTGTGGGTTATCGTAACTCATGCTGAGTAGTGCAGGGCGTCAGCCCATCAAATCGAGTGGTATACAGGGAGAGTGATATGAGCGAGTTTCAAGGAATGGAAGATTTGTTGCAAGACTTCCTGGTCGAAGCGACCGATCTCCTCTCCAGTGTGGATAACAAACTCGTCGACCTGGAAAAAGCGCCGGATGATCACAAGCTTCTCAACGACATATTCCGGGGTTTCCATACCATCAAGGGTGGAGCTGGTTTTCTCAACGCCACCGAGTTGGTCACGCTATGCCACCTCACGGAAAACCTCTTTGATCGCTTGCGTAACGGGGAGTTGGTATTGAGTCGTGAGATCATGGATGCCATCATGGACGCCACCGGTGCGGTGCGCGATATGTTTGGCGCCCTGGAACAAGGCATGCAGCCCGCACCGGCGTCTCCTCAGTTGTTGAACGTACTTAAGCTGGCGATTGAGGGTAATCCGGCCACTGCACCTGCGACCGCTGCTGACAAGGCGCCCCCGGTGATTTCTGGCACTCCGGCACAGCCGGTTGCGAAGACATCGCAAACCGTCGCCACTGGACCCGATTGGGATGGCTTGCTCCATGCAGTCACCAGCACCCAAAGCCCTGCTTCGCCTAACCTTAACCGGGGCGATCACGATGATTCTAAGCATATGGCGTCTGCAATTGAGGGAACTGGCATCACTGATAAAACTCCGGAGCAAATTATTCAAGAAGCCATCGGTCGCCGTCCCAGCGATAAGCCTGGCTACCAGGGGCCTACCATAAGCCGCCGTGAAGGCGAGAAGACGCGTGACAATACAATTCGCGTCGATACGGTGCGCCTTGACCAGGTACTTAATCTCTCCGGCGAGATTGGGCTGACGAAGAATCGGCTGAATGCGCTCAGGAACGACATTCTCAACGGTAACCATGAGACGGATACCATGTCCGCCCTCGATCAGGCGGTAAGCCAACTCGATCTTCTGGTTTCCGACTTGCAGAGTGCCGTAATGAAGACACGGATGCAGCCGATCGGCCGCTTGTTCCAGAAATACCCGCGCATCGCCCGCGACCTCGCTCGCGGCTTGGGCAAGGACGTCGAGCTGATCCTCGTCGGTGAAGAAACTGAAATCGACAAGACCATGATCGAGGATCTTTCGGATCCAATCATTCACCTGATTCGCAATGCCGTTGATCATGGCATTGAGTATCCCGACGCTCGCGCTGCTAGTGGCAAGCCGAAGAAGTCCGAAGTGCGTCTTGAAGCGCGTCAAGAGGGCGACCATATCCTGCTTTTGGTGTCCGATGATGGCCGCGGTATGGACCCTGAAAAGCTGCGCGCCAAGGCTCTGGAGAAGGGAATCATCACAGAGGAAGAAGCCAATGGGATGGATGATCGGCAGAGCTTCAACCTGATTTTTCAGCCGGGTTTCTCGACCGTGGAAGTGGCTTCAGACGTATCCGGCCGTGGTGTCGGCATGGACGTGGTCAGGACCAATATCCAGAAATTGAGCGGATCAATCGAGATCAAGTCGGTCATGGGGAAGGGCACCACCTTTGTGATCTCGTTACCGCTGACACTCGCGATCCTGCCGGTGCTCCTGGTGGAATTGGGCGATCAGCCGTTTGCGGTGCCTTTATCGATGGTGCGCGAGATATTGCCGATAGACGTCAATATTGTGCAAGAGGTCGGAGGTAGCGCCATCATGGTGGTGCGTGGCGAAGTGCTGCCACTGCTTCCGCTCACCAGCCTGCTCGGCTGGGCACCCGAGCGTGTTCCTGAATTTGGCGTGTTAATGCAGTCGGCAGACCACTCTTTCATTCTTGCCATCGATGGCTTTGCCGGTCGCGAAGACGCTGTCATCAAGTCGCTGGAGGGTTTCAGACCCAAGGGAGTTGCCGGGGTCACCACCCTTTCAAACGGCCAGATCGTCCTCATTCTCGACATGAAGGAGTTGCTCGGCGGACTAGGCGAAAACCGCGGTGTGCCGCGCTCGACCTTTATCACAGAAGAGGCGGCTGCCGCCTAAATACCGGTAGCCAACCATACCGTCGGTTGCGAACTGCATTCACGGTGCAATCTGCCTTCGTTATCGCAGGTCGGAATCAATATTCCTGATACCGGGTAGTTATTAGACATTGATCCCGCGGAAAGGGATCGCCGCGGCTTCGTTCCTTTGTAATTTTTCCCAACATCGGCGGGACGATATGTACGAGGGATCAGCGAAATGATGCCTGCGCGGATGCATGGCTTTCCCTATCTATCGGGCAACAGCTTTCTCGGTGTCCCACGATCTGATCACAAACGGCCGTATGCGGTTGCTGGCGTGCCTTTCGATGGCGCCGTGGACAACTCTGCACCTTTCGCAATCCGCCCGGAGACAAGCGGAGCCACTTCTCTCACCAGCAACGCTGCCGCAAGTTTTGTCTGGACGCATTTATGCGGCTTGCTCGCGGCACGCAGGAATACCTGAATAGGCCGCTGATCCTGAAGTCGCCTCGACGTGGGGTTGGCTGCAGATTTTCCAAAGGTTTATTGCCCTGATTATTATTTTATGTCAGAGCTCGCTGGACGATGAAGTGTGGCGGTGCGGATGTTCTCCCACATGGTGAGTCTCCGCTGCAGCGTGATGATGCAGAATGGCATGTTCCGTTTCAGTCAAATGCGGGCCGCCCACCGCCTGCGGCAGCAACGAACCGGCTATCATGCCGCCTGCGCTGGCAAGCAGGCCGGCGAACTGGGCTGGCACCAAGGGGTCCTCAGGCCCGAACAGCAGCAGCGAAAGCCAAACGAACAGGCCGCAGAAAATCGCCATCAGCGCACCCTGGTTAGTCGCCCGCTTCCAGAAGAGGCCGAACATCAGTGGAACGAAGGCAGCCACCAGCGTCACCTGATAGGCGTTCTCGACCATCTTGAAAATGCTGTCCTTGGAGTTCACGGCATACAGAGTCACCACTACTGTGAAAAGCAAGGTCACGATACGCATCGACAACAACAGTTTTCGGTCTGTCATTTTTCCCAGCATCGGTTTGAGGATATTTTCGGTAAAGGAGACTGACGGCGCCAGCAGCGTCGCCGAGGCGCAACTTTTTATGGCGGACAGGAGAGCCCCGAAGAACATCACTTGGGCGAAGAGTGGGGCTTTTTCCAGGACCAGGTGGGGTAGGATCAGTTGCGGGTCGGTGTCGATCAGTTCCGCTACCATCTTCGGGTCTATCAGCGTCGCCGAATAGGCGAGGAACATCGGTACGAATGCAAAAAAGAAATATAACACGCCACCCAGCACCGACCCCCATACCGCGATCTTTTCTGTTTTCGCCGACTGCACGCGTTGAAACACATCCTGCTGAGGCATAGAGCCGAACATCATGGTGATCCAGGCAGCGCTAAACGCCAGTATCGATTTAAGATCGAGAGCCGGCCAGAACTCGAACTTGCCGGCCTGCCAGGCATGATCGACGACCACCCCGACACCGCCAACCATATTGCTTACCTCGTTGCCGATGTAGAGCATGCCGATGACAATGATGACCATCTGGATCAGGTCGGTCACGGCGACCGCCCACATGCCGCCGAAGAAAGTGTAAATGAGTATGGTGATGGAACCGATCCACATGCCTGTGACTCTTTCGATCTCCCCCGCCGAAACCACGTTGAATACCAGTCCCAGTGCGGTGATTTGCGCACCCACCCAGCCCA
>CAYHXK010000005.1:0-10922 GCA_964360125.1 uncultured Sterolibacterium sp. | reverse complement strand
TGGCGGCCGGCAATGGCGAAGTCCTTGGTGTTATGCACGCGCGTCGCGGCATACAGGCCGATGGCGACCGAGACGACCCAGTAAATGATGACGAACCAGAGCAGCATGGCGGCCTCAAAAGTTGGAGTTGGCGTGGCTCGGAATTATACTCAAGGAGTTTAAATTCTTGCGATCTTAAAAGTGCTGGAACTCCGGGAAAATTATGAAATGCTGCGAGGAGATATTTGTTGAGCAATCCTAATCTGGAACCCTACTGGCTGCCTTTTACTTCAAATCGGTATTTCAAGCAGCACCCCAAGATGGTGGTGTCGGCGAAAGGCGCCTATTACCGAACCGAGGACGGCCGCGAGCTCTTCGATTGTTTGTCGGGGATGTGGTGTTGCCCGTTGGGTCATGCCCATCCGAAGATCGTCGAAGCTTTCACCCGCCAGGCGCAAACGCTCGATTACTCACCCGCCTTCCAGGTCGGCAATCCCGTCACCTTTAAGCTGGCTGAACGGATCGCCGACTTGGCGCCGGCGGGGCTGGACCATGTATTTTTCGCCAACTCCGGTTCCGAGGCGGTGGATACGGCGCTCAAGATCGCGCTGGCTTATCACCGCGTGCGTGGCGAAGCCAGCCGCTTCCGCATGATTGGACGCGAGCGCGCCTACCATGGTGTCGGCTTTGGCGGCATCTCGGTCGGCGGCATGGCGGCCAACCGCAAGGCATTCGCAACCGCCATGCTGCCCGGCGTCGATCACCTGCCGCACACCTGGAATCTGTCGCAGATGGCTTTTTCACGTGGCCAGCCCACCTGGGGCTTGCACTTGGCGGATGAGTTGGAGCGGATCGTTGCCCTGCACGATGCCTCCACCATTGCCGCCGTCATCGTCGAACCGGTGCAGGGCTCAACCGGCGTGCTGGTACCGCCCGTCGGCTATCTCGAACGGCTGCGCGAAATCTGCACCAGGCACGGCATCCTGCTGATTTTTGACGAAGTCATCACCGGTTTCGGTCGTCTCGGCGCCAACTTCGGCGCCCAACGCTTCGGCGTCGTTCCCGACATGATCGCCTTCGCCAAGGGCGTGACCAACGGCGCCATCCCGTTGGGGGGGGTCGTCGTGCGCCATGACATTTATGAGAACTTCATGAAGCCCCAGGCGCCCGAATATGCAGTCGAGTTATTCCATGGGTACACCTATTCCGGCCATCCCATTGCGGCAGCGGTCGGCCTAGCTACTCTGGATATCTATGAGCAGGAAGGCATGTTCCAGCGCGCGCGCGAACTCGAGCCGGTATTTGAGGCCGCATTGCATACCCTGAAAGGCGAGCCAGGCGTGGTCGACGTGCGTAACTTCGGCCTGGCGGCGGGCGTCGACCTTGAGGCCTTTGACGGACAGCCCGGCCGGCGTGCCTTCAAGGTATTCGAACATGGCTTTGCCCATGACCAGTTGTTCCGTTTTACTTCCGACACTATCGCCATGGGACCGCCTTTCATTTCCACCACGGCCGAGATCGAGCGAATGATCGAGCAACTGCGTACTGCCATCCGCGCCGTCAGACCAGATTGAATTGCAAGGCGAAGCATGTTCCCGGCCTCGCCGCAAATGAATCGGCATCAGGGGCGCCAGCCGCGCCATAGCATCGAATTGACGGGCTAATCCGGCTCTTTTCCGGCACTGATCCCCATCTGCGGGCGGCAATAATTGCCGGCATGCGAGGAACCGTCCGTGGCTGATGACAGCGATCTAGAACGTACCGAACCAGCGTCCAGTACTCGGCTGGAAAAGGCGCGTCAGGAAGGGCGCGTTCCGCAGTCGCGAGAACTTTCAGCTTTTCTTGTCCTGCTGGCTGGGGCGTCAGGCTTCTGGTCGATGGGGGACTGGTTGACCCATCATGCCTCCGCGATTATGCGGCAAGGACTCAGTTTCAGCCGTGATTCGGCATTCGACGCTCATGCGCTAGGGACTGCTTTCCTCACCTTGTCTTGGCAAGCCCTTCTGCTTATCTCTCCGTTGTTTTTGCTGGCAATTGTCGGGGCTGTCGCCTCGCCGATACTGCTGGGCGGCTTGGTACTGTCGCCGAAGGCAATGTCCCTGGACTTCACGCGTATCGATCCATTGAAAGGCCTTGGCCGTATCTTCTCCATGCAAGGGATAGCCGAATTGGTTAAGGCCTTGCTCAAGGCGGCGCTGGTCGGAGGCATTGTTTACTGGGTGGTTGCGCACCAGCAAGAAGCATTATTTGCGCTGCTGTTGCAACCACTTGAAAGCGGGCTGGTTTCATTCGGCCATATGCTGCAGTTTGCCGTTTTGGCATTGGTCGCCGGCATCGCGCTGATCGCCGCCATCGATGTGCCTTTCCAGCTCTGGCAGTACTACAGCAAGCTGCGAATGACTAAAGAGGAGGTGCGCCAGGAGGGCAAGGAACAGGAGGGCGATCCACAGATGAAGGCGCGCATCCGCAGCCAGCAGCGGGAATTGGCGCGCAAACGGATGATGTCCGAGGTTCCCCAGGCGGATGTGGTGGTAACCAACCCGTCGCACTATGCCGTTGCCCTGAAGTACGACAGCAAGAACATGGGGGCGCCACAGGTGGTTGCCAAGGGCATGAATCTGATTGCCGAGAAGATCCGTGAAGTGGCGGCCGAACACGGCGTGCCCTTGCTCGAAGCGCCGCCGTTGGCGCGTGCCCTGTACCGCCACAGCGATATTGGCGATCAGATACCGGCGGCACTCTACACCGCGGTGGCCGAGGTGATGGCCTACGTGTACCAGCTCAACCAGTTTCTCGCCAGCGGCGGCAAGGGAATGTTACCGCCGCAGAAGCCGACCGAACTGCCGGTACCTCTCGATATGGATCCGGGTTCGCTTGAGGTGCTTGCGGCATGAACGATAGCCTAGCCCTGCAGTCCCTGTTTTCCCGCGGTAACCTGCGCCAGCTTGCGGCGCCGCTGTTGATCGTAATGATCCTGTCGATGATGGTTTTGCCATTGCCGCCGTTCCTGCTGGATGTGTTCTTCACTTTCAACATCGCCATTTCGATCATGGTCATGCTGGTGGCGATGTACACCTTGAAGCCGCTTGATTTCTCGGTATTCCCGACGGTACTGCTGGTGACGACGTTGCTGCGACTTTCGCTCAACGTCGCTTCGACGCGCGTGGTGCTGCTTGAAGGGCATACCGGACCGGATGCGGCAGGCAAAGTGATCGAGGCTTTTGGCCACTTTCTGGTGGGCGGCAACTATGCGGTAGGCTTGGTGGTTTTCGTGATTCTGGTGGTCATCAACTTCGTTGTCATCACCAAGGGCGCCGGGCGTATTGCCGAGGTATCGGCGCGCTTCACCCTCGACGCCATGCCCGGCAAGCAGATGGCAATCGACGCAGACCTCAACGCCGGTTTGATCGGCGAAGACGAAGCGAGAAAGCGTCGCTCCGATATTGCCCAGGAAGCCGACTTTTTCGGTTCCATGGACGGCGCCAGCAAGTTCGTGCGCGGCGATGCCGTTGCCGGGATCCTGATCCTATTCATCAATATCATCGGCGGTCTAATTGTCGGCGTCCTGCAGCACGACATGGAATTTGCCCTGGCGGCGAAAAACTATACCCTGCTGACCATCGGCGACGGCCTGGTGGCGCAGATTCCGGCCCTCATCATCTCAACCGCCGCCGGCCTGGTGGTGAGCCGTGTCACCACCAACGAGGACGTTGGGCAGCAGGTCGCCGGCCAGATGTTCGGCAACCCCACGGTATTATTTCTGACCGCCTTGATCCTCGGCGTGCTCGGCATGATTCCCGGCATGCCGAATCTGGTGTTTCTGATGCTGGCAGCTGCGATTGGCTGGCTGGGTTGGTGGATCATGCAGCGTCAGGCGCGGCCAAGTGAAGCGGAAGCTGCACCAGCCGCACCAACCGAGCCGCAGGAATCCCTCGATGCCAGTTGGGCCGATGTCGCCCCGGTCGATGTGCTGGGAGTCGAAGTCGGTTACCGCTTGATTCCCTTGGTCGATAAGGGACAGGACGGCGACCTGCTGAAGCGCATTCGCGGCCTGCGCAAAAAGTTTGCCCAGGAGGTTGGATTCCTCGCCGCCCCGGTGCACATCCGCGACAATTTGGAACTCAAGCCCAATGGTTACCGCATCACCCTAAAAGGCGTCGAGATTGGTTCAGGCGAATCCTTTCCCGGCATGCATCTGGCAATAAACCCGGGTCGAGTCGCCGGGCCGCTGGCCGGCAACCCAACCAAGGATCCAGCGTTCGGCCTGCCGGCAGTCTGGATCGAATCCAGTTCCCGCGAACAAGCCCATGTACTGGGTTACACCGTGGTCGATGCCGGTACCGTGGTGGCGACACATCTGAATCACGTGATTCTTTCGCATGCCGCGGAACTGCTCGGCCGTCAGGAGACGCAGGCCTTGCTCGACCATATCGCCAAGGATGCGCCCAAGCTGGTCGAGGATCTGGTGCCGAAGCAGATTTCCCTATCGGTAGTGCAGCGAGTTCTGCAAAACCTGCTCGAAGAAGGTGTGAATATCCGCGACATGCGCAGCATCATCGAAACACTGGCCGAACATGCAGTAAGAACCCAGGACCCGCTTGAACTTACCACTCAGGTGCGCATTGCACTGGGACGCTCCATCGTCCAGCAACTTTATCCCGGCAACGTCGATCTGTCGGTTATGGCCATAGATCCCGGCCTGGAGCGCATGCTGGGTCAGGCGGTACAGGGAACTGGCGATGCCAGCGGCATCGAACCGGGCCTGGCCGATACAGTGCTGCGCGAAACGGTCGCAGCCGCCCAACGCCAGGAAGATGCGGGTCTGCCGGCTGTGCTGCTGGTGCCCGGACATTTACGCTGGTTGCTGACGCGTTACCTGCGGCGCGCCATTCCCCAGTTGAGAGTCATAGCGAATGCCGAAGTGCCGGATTCGCGGACGATTAGAGTCACAGCCATTATTGGAGCGAAGACATGAAGGTGAAACGCTTTATTGCTCAAACTGCACGCGATTGTCTGCGTAAAGTGAAGGATGAACTCGGACCCGATGCCATCGTCGTTTCCAACAAGCCAGTGCCAGGCGGAGTGGAAATCATGGCGATGACAGCCGATGGCTTTGAAGCCCTGTCGCGCCAGGCGCCGCCGCATGCCATGCCGGGCAATGCCACTCCGCAGCCAGGCGCAAAGACAGTCGAACCGCGCCCGGCCAACAGCACCTCCATCCTGGAGCAACCCCGGGCAACCGCAGCAGTGCGAACAGCGGCTAAGGCATCGGCAAGCGAAGACGATTACACCATCAGTTTGTCGGGCCATGCACACAAGCAGCCGGCTTTTCATCCATCGTGGCAAGCATCGGCCACTTCCGCCTCGTCGAATTCTTCCGCATCCGCCACGAAACCGTCCGACCGTCCGCGGCTGCGCCCATTGCCGACGCGGATTGAAGACGACGGCTATGTGTTGTCCGGTGCCCAGGTTGCAGCGACATTGCAAGGTGCTTTACAAGATCAGGGGGGGGCTCCCTCCGAGCTTGGAAGCGCGTCAAATCAAACTCGGCTACCGCAGCAAGAGTTGCAAGTTTCCCGGCTGGTGGATGAAATGCAGACCATCAAGGCGCTTCTGGAGCGCCAACTGGCCGGATTCGCCTGGGGCGAGATGTCGCGGGAGGCGCCGACGCGGGCGCTGGCGCTGGCGGAAATGCTGGATTCGGGATTTTCCGGGCAACTGTCGCGCAAGCTCAGTCAGGAAATGCCTGCCGAGCTGAGTATCGATGATGCACGCAAGTGGCTGAAGAGCGCGATTAACCGCCGGTTGCGTACGCTTAGCAATGAGAACGATATCATCGAGCGCGGCGGAGTGTATGCGCTAGTCGGCCCTACCGGCGTGGGCAAGACCACTACGACGGCGAAACTCGCGGCTCGCTGTGTGGTCCGTTATGGAGCGGACAAGATTGCCTTGCTGACGACAGACGGTTACCGTATCGGGGCGCATGAGCAGCTCCGCATTTACGGCCGCATTCTGGGTGTTCCTGTGCATGTTGTGCGTGACGGCGATGATCTGCGCCACACCCTGGCTGACTTGCGTGACAGGCACATGGTGCTGATCGATACCGTCGGCATGAGCCAGCGCGATCGCATGGTAGCGGAGCAGGCGGCGATGCTGATGCGAGCCGGGGAAGTCAATAGGCTTTTGCTGCTCAATGCAACCAGCCGTGGCGACACCCTTGACGACGTAGTGCGCGCTTATGCAGGAGAGGATCTGGCTGGCTGCATTTTGAGCAAGGTCGATGAAGCAGCTTCGATCGCCCCGGCGCTTGACGCAGTGCTGCGTCACGGCTTGTTGTTGTGCTATGTCGCCAATGGTCAGCGCGTGCCTGAGGACTTGCATTTGCCGAATCGAAATTATCTTTTGCATCGAGCCCTTAAAATGCCAAGTGACACGTCGCCACATCATCTTAAGAGCGAAGAGGCCGGGCTGGTGCTGGGACCGAAAGGAACAGCCAGGCCTACTGCAAGCGAACATGGCGCGGGAGCTGCGCTTGTCTGATTTGCCAAGCTGCGGTGCTGGCGGTAGCGCAGCCTGGCCGGGTGATCAAGCTGCGGGTCTGCGTCGGCTGTTTGGCGGGCGTTCGCCACAGGTGGTGGCTTTTGTGTCCGGGCGTGAAGCCTGCGGCCGCACCACGCTACTGGTTCAAACGGCGGTAGCTTTGGCTGCGACGGGACGCGGCGTACTGATCATTGACGAAAATCCCGCACCCAACAATGCCATCTCCGCTTTCGGTTTGACCGCGCGCCATGACTTGTTCCAAGTGCTGCAGGGTGAGCGCACCTTGCAGCAGGCGATGTTGCATGCGGCCCCCATGGTAAGCATTATGCCTGCGGCGCGAGCGGCGCGGGAACTGGATAATGCCAATCGCATTACCGCGGCGGCGCGCCGAAACCTGGCTGCTTGCCTGTCGGAAATGCAGCATGGCATTGGTTTCGTGCTGGTTGATTCGTCCATTCGCCGTGGCGGGCATCTTTCGCAACTGGCTCTTGCATCGCGGCACATGGCGGTGGTGGTGGCGGCACAGGGCGCAGCGATCACTCATGCATATGCGCTTATCAAACGCATTTCCCAGGAGCGTGGACGGGAAGGCTTTCAAATCGTCATTACCCGCGCTCGGAGTCGGGAGGAGGCGCGCGCCATTTTCGATAATATGCGCCGAGTCGCGCATGAGCATCTGGATGTTCGTCTGGATTTTCTGGGCGCTTCTCTTGTGCCGGTGACGGAGAATCTTGCCGATGCCCTGTTGCAACAACTGCCGGCGACTCTTGAGGATGGCATGGAAAGCAGCGGCGGATTTGTACTGCCGATGGCAGACCTTGCGGGAAGTGCAACTTTGCGTGCCGGACAGGCTGCGTGAGCCGACTGGTGTCAGTGCGCCGGCACGCGATTCGGTGGTATAGTTTGCCGGTTTCCGGCCTTTCCTACTCTCATGAAGTACAACACTCAGGGCGTCCCGGACAAGGATCGACTCGTCATACAATATGCTCCTCTGGTCAAGCGCATCGCTTATCATCTGATGGTGAAGCTGCCACCGAGTGTGCAGGTCGACGATTTGATTCAAAACGGCATGATTGGTCTTCTCGACGCTATTGACCGCTATGAAGAAGGACTGGGAGCGCAGTTCGAGACCTATGCCGTTCAGCGCGTGCGCGGCGCCATGCTCGACGGCTTGCGCGAGAATGACTGGTTGCCGCGCGGATTGCGGCGCGACATGCGTCGCGTCGAGGCGGCGATCCATGCATTGGAACAGCAGCACGGCCGTCCTCCGCACGAAAGCGAGTTGGCTGAGTCGCTCGCCATGCCTCTGGCGGAATACCAGAAGCTTTTGCTGGAAGCGCGCGGCCATCAACTGGTGTATCTTGAGGACCTCGGCGCAAGCGACAGCGACGGCGATGTATATCTCGATCGCCACTTCGCCTCGCCTCAGCTCGATCCGCTCGCTATGCTGTTGGATCGGGACATGCGTGATGTGTTGGTGCGCGCCATTGAGGATCTGCCCGAGCGGGAAAAAATCATGATGGCTTTGTACTACGACGAGGAACTGAATTTGCGTGAAATCGGCGAGGTACTCGGCGTTACCGAATCGCGTATTTGTCAATTGCATACACAGGCCATCGCTCGCCTTAGGAGCCGCATTCTCGACGCCGTGCCAGCCAGCGAGGGCGCCAGTGGGCGGAGCAAAAAAACTCGTGCGCCTAAGCAGGAGTAGGCAGAGTCATGGATAAAATCAGCATATTCGGTATCCTGCTCGGACTTGTTGCCATCCTCGGCGGGCAGATGCTTGAAGGAGGCCACCTTGAATCGTTGCTGCAACCGACCGCATTCCTGATTGTCGTCGGGGGGACCCTGGCTGCGGTGATGCTGCAAAGTCCCCTGGAGGTATTTACCGCAGGCGTGAAAATGGCCAAATTGGTGATAATCCCGCCGAAAACGGAACCTGCCGAAATTATCGGTCAGGTGATCAGGTGGAGTCATGTAGCGCGTAAAGAGGGCTTGCTGGCGTTGGAGGCGCAGATTGACAATCTGGATGATCCGTTTTTACGCAGGGGACTGACGCTGCTGGTGGATGGCGCCGAACCGGAACGCCTGCGGGAAGTGCTGGAAGTCGAGACCAGCACGTACGAGGCGCAATTGAAAATCCGCGCCAGGGTTTGGGAGGCGGCGGGCGGTTATTCTCCGACCATCGGCATCCTCGGCGCGGTGATGGGACTGATCCAGGTCATGGAAAATCTGACTGACCCGAGCAAACTGGGCACCGGGATCGCCGTCGCCTTCGTTGCCACAATTTACGGTGTCGGCCTGGCCAACCTGGCTTACCTGCCGATTGCCAAGAAGCTGTTTGCCATCATCAATCATCAGATTATCTTGCGCGAGATGTATGTCGATGGACTCATCGGCATCGCCAATGGCGACAATCCGCATATCATCGAAAGCCGCATGCAGGGTTACATTGGATGAATCCGCAATATCCCATCTTGCAGACCGAGTCGGCGTGCGTCTGTCTTATGCAGGCTATAGGGCAGTGGTGGCGTCCCGCAGGCTTTTCGCCTGCAATGCTCAAGACTTCCCGGCCGGGCTGCGAAGCCCGATCCCGATAGCTAATCAGCGATGCAACGCCGCCGCCCCAGGGAAGAGGAACAGGACAATCACGATCGCTGGCTGGTATCCTATGCCGATTTCATTACGCTGCTGTTTGCTTTCTTCGTGGTTATGTATGCGCTTTCGGCGATTAACGAAGGCAAGTATCGCCTGTTGTCCGATTCGATAATCTCCGCTTTCCGCTCCGTTCCGGGTCATCCGGTGGCTGTCGTGCCGTCGACCGAGTCGCGGGCTTTGTCGATGATCGATCCGATCGTCCCGACGGTTAACTCCAATCCTAAGGTCGATGGAGAGCGGAGCCTGATCAAGAACAAAATGCGCGATATGGCGCGCGATGTCATGGATGTGCTGGGGCCGTTGGTGCAGGAAGGCCAAGTTCGGGTGACCGAAGGCGCTCTCGGGATCACTATCGAGATCAATGCCAGCGTGTTGTTTTCTCCTGGCGAGGCTTTGCTCGCCCCTGGGGCGGCGAGTGCGCTAAGCGCTGTGGCAAGAATACTGGCTCCCACGGATTTTCCCATTATTGTCGAGGGACATACCGACCCTCTCCCTATCAGTACCCTGCAATTTCCTTCCAACTGGGAATTGTCCGGTGCGCGCGCCTCGAGCGTAGTTCGCCTGTTTATCGACAGCGGCGTAATTGCCGGGCGATTGACTGCCACCGGCTATGCCGACCAGCGACCGGTGGCGGATAACGCTACAGTGGAAGGACGCGGGCGAAACCGACGCGTGGCCATTACCATCGAGTCGCGGACGCCAGACAAGCCGGCAGACGTGACAGTGCTGACTAAACGCTAAGAGTAAGCGGGTGAAGCACGAGATTTGAGTTGGCAAGCAATGGCGCGGATGGCGCACCAGCTTCTCTGCTGCCGAATGCCGCTATCGTCAATCAAGCAGAGCCAAACAGTCGTCCGCCGCCGCTTGGTTTGGTTTGCCCGTCCGGGCCATAAAGAGCCGCCTGGTTGGAAGCCGCAAGCAGTACGTTAAGCGCCTGCTGATTGTGCTGCATGCGCATGGCGATCAATTTGCCGTTGGACTCGTTCAGTGCTTGTGCCTCGCTACTGAGAGAGACCAGGTCTTTCCAGGCTGCGTGAGCAGAATCGGATGGTGCGAGGCGTGCCAGCCATCTCTCCATGCCTGCCCGGTCGGGGGGCAAAGCGGTTGCAGCGAGCATCCGGGAGCGTTGTTCGGCAAACTGGCCGAGATGGGCGGCCAAATCGGTTTTATCCTTGACGAGCTGCGTCAACCGTTCTAGATCTCCAGCCACCAAGGCTTGTTGCTCTTGTTGGAGAATTGTGACGAAATTGCGTAGTGTGGCGAGTTCGTCACTGAGTTGGTTCGCTGGCGGTCTGGACGTGGCGCCTGGAGTTACGTTCACCTTGCTAGGCCTTGCCCGAGGAGACTTACTTCTGCGCCAACAACATTTGGCGTACGCTATCGATCAGGCCATCGGCGATCTTGCTGGGATCAATCTTGAAATTACCTTGGGCGATAGCTTGACGAATTTCGGCCACGCGTACGCTGTTGACCGCAGGGGTGCCGGCGAGGGTCCCCTCGATCTGCTGGAGTCGCGCCGAAAGGGGCGATAGCGCCACATCGGATTCAGGCGCTGCCGGCCGTTTGGCAATCCCCGATTTAGACGCAGGTTTGCTGGCTCCACTGACTACGCCTCCAACCGATTTCACGGAGTTATCGATTTTCACTGCGAAATCCTTTCCAAGGGAAGTTTCTACACAATATAACGGCAAAAAACCATAAATCTTTAAAGTGAATTTTATGCTATTTCAGGTAGTTTAGTATCA
>CAYHXK010000004.1:0-22612 GCA_964360125.1 uncultured Sterolibacterium sp. | reverse complement strand
CGGGCTGTTGACATTGTCGTTGTAGCACCAGCCTTCGTTGCCGGTGTTGTAGGGCGGATCGATGAAGACCAGGTCTACCTTTCCGGCGTAGCGCGGCAGCAGCGCCTTCAACGCATGCAGGTTGTCGCCGTGGATCACCAGGTTGCCGCCCAGGTCGGCCGGGCCGATGGACTTGTCGGCGTCGGGCAGCAGCGGCCGATAGGGCACCGTCAGATGGTGGTTGTAGACGTACTCTTTGCCTTTGAAGACAATTTCGGGCATGACGCGGTCCAGGACGAGACTAAGGTTAAACATTGGCGCTGCGAGGGGGAAGTTTAACCCGGACGACAGCGCGCCGGAGATTGCCCACTAACCGGCCAAGCGTCCCTCCAGCATTTCGGCGGCGTGCTTGCGCGTGGTCTCGGTGATTTTCACGCCGCCCAGCATGCGCGCCAGTTCGTCGATGCGGCGCGGCACGATCAAGCGGCGTGACGCGCGACAGCGCCGCCCCGGCATGCTCCTCCTTGGCCACCGACCACTGCCAGTGGACGCAGTGGCTGTCCGGCATTCGCCGCAACCACGAACTCGACCCCCTCTAGACCATATGTGGCATCCTCGGCGAGCTTCTCCAGGGCGATCTAAGGATAGGAAATTCAATCGCACATCCGAGAGTATCACCGGGTTTGGTAACTGTAGTCAATCGTCAAATTCGAGTAGAACGCCCCTGTTACGACCCTGTTCGCATCCCAGACTGCGGCTTGATTTGTGCCTGTGACGTGCCCACCCAGGCAGCTCGCTTCGGCACTGGCTTAGACTTACCAGGCAATGCGCTGATCGAATTCGCTGGCGTGTTCAGGTTGGGCCAGCGGGTCATTGCTGCCCTGCTTCTCCATTAACTACTCCCAAAACGGCGGCCCAAGCGCTGACGCTATGCGTGGCGGAAAAGTCGGTTCGCCGAGGTGCGTCAGGATTTCCCGCACCACTTAAGCTTCAATGATGAACGCTATGATACGCATCTCACCCCCGCACTTCGGACACTGCAGCGGGAAAACCTCATAAATACGCACCAGCAACAAAGACCAAGCATAGCGCGCCGCCTGATCATCCGGGGTATCGTGCAGGGCGTCGCCTACCGCTATCACATGTGCGACGCGGCGCGCCGTCTGGGGGTTTGCGGCTGGGTGAGGAACCGCCGCGACGGCAGCGTCGAAGCCCTGGTCAGCGGCGATGCCGCAGCGGTCGCCGCCATCATCGCCTGGGCCCGTCACGGCCCGCCCTCCGCCAGCGTCAGCCATGTGGCGGTGGAACTGGCTGATGCATCCTGCGACGATTTTTCTGAACTGCCCACTTTATAGAAAATCGGGCGCCGTCAGCCGGATCGAAAAATTGAAGCGCAGCTCCGGCCGGCGGATGATCACGCTGCAGACCTCCGGGACAATCTTGCACGCTGGGCAGCAAGCAGGCCGATCAGCAAGAGCGGTAGCCAGGCCAGGGTCCAAAGCGAGGGATGGGTGTAGCAGGCCATGAGCACCACCGTGCTGGTGAACAACATCACATTGCCGAAGCCGATACCCCGGCCTTTGCCGTAAGCCGCCAAGTGGATGATTACCAGCCAGGCGTAAAGGCCGTAGCGCAACATGGGAAGTTGGTCCTGCACCGTCAGCAGCCAGACGCCGACCGCGGCAGGCCAGAGCAACGCGGCGAAGGCGTAAGGCTCGGCCAGGGCGGCGATTACTTGCTCGTTTGGATGTGAATGGTCATTTGTTTGCATGTTTGACTCAGAGCTCACTACGGTGATCCTCCAAAACACTGTCGCGCGGGGTGACTTGGTAATTGTCGATGGGCAAGTCGCTGGAAGGTATGTTGGTTACACTCTGTTTCGTTCCGAGCGGCTGGTCTCTGCTGCCGTCCGATTTCAGCGTATAGGCAAGCAGGCTGAGGTTTTGCGGGATTCTTTCTTCTTCTTGTATCACCTCCATCACTGCCAGCCAACGACGCTTGTCGCCGTCCGTAGCGACGGTCTTCGCATGGTCTAGCGCAGCCTTGGCGTCGCTGCTGCGGGATGGCATGTTGTAATTTGCGGTGACGATAAAGTTCACGGTAGCTTGATCGGAGTCTACAGCGGTTTTTACTGGGGCCTCGAAAGCGTTCAGCATCGAATCCGAGCCTCGGTTATTGGCTTTCTGGGACAAGGGGGTCAGGTTCTGCCAAGTATCGCCAGGCCCGCCGATATTATGGTTCAGCAAGTGGCCAAGGACATAGTAGCTGCCTCCCCCGTCGCGCCGCTGATTCAGCTTTTTATAACCCGCCGTGTGTAGCGATCGTTTTGGCCCGCTGCCTTTGAAACTCCGCTTGGCAGTAAGGCGCAGTACCGTTGCGCTGGTGCCATAGCCCGCGGCCGTGGTCGGGCCATAAACCGGCAAGGTCGACGGGGGCACGCCCGCGCCCGCAGGCATGAAATGGGCCGTGAGGCTGGCGAGTGTGGCCATCAGGCCATCGATGACGGTTGCATGGTCAACAGCGGGTGTGCTGCCTGCGCCCGTTGCCGGTGCAGTGCTTGTGGCCGGAGCCGCCGTAGCCGCCGCGATGGCGGCATCGAGTTGGCCGGCGACGACGACGGCCTGATCGTAGGCGTCCTTGTCTGCCGGTGTAGTTACGCTCTTGAGAAAATCCGTATAGGTCTGCGGCGTCGATGCAATCAATAGACGTGCGCTTCGCCCGCTGCCTTCGACATAGATTTGATGTTTTTCCCCTGATGCAGTGCTGAATGCACGCCGCGCTTTCCACCACTCGCGCAAGTTGGCCACGCCCTGCTTCACCGCGCTTACGCCACGCCGCGCCATATCGATGATCGCCTGGCCACCCTTGATCGCCTTGTCGAGCAGCCAGTCGATTGCGCCATTCACTGTTTCTTGCAGGCTGCCGATGATTTCGTGCAGCCGCTGCGACAGCCGGCCCAGGCCGGCCTGATTGGCGAGGAAGCCGATGGCCACCGGCAGGCCGCTGGCCAGCGCGTTTTCCAGGAAGCCGGCGGCTTCCTCGATATTGCCTTGAGCGATGCTGACGATGCCATCCAGCACGCGCGACACGATCTCCAGCAGTTCGCGCAGGTATTGCATGAAGGACTCGATGGCGCTGTAGATTGCGATCAGGGTATTGATCACCGGCGTGATGCCGCTGACGTCGAGCAGCGAGATCAGCCAGCGGCTGGCCCAGCAGATGACTTTTTCGGTGATGTAGCCGACGACGCCTTGCACCACCGTGCCCCACAGGTCGGACAGTTTCTCCTTGAGCTCATTCCACAGCCCGGCCGGGCCTTCGGTAACCAGTGTGGCGATGAACGACCACGCGCCGGTGGCGAATTCCAGCGTGCTGCGCAGGCGCGCGGCCACGGCCGGATCGAGCTTGCGGGCGAGGCGGGCGAAGATATTGTCCACGGTGACGCCGAGCACCTCCATGACGAAACCGAGCACCGCGCGCAGCGAGAAATCCGCCGGCGGGTTGATGCCGGCCTCGCGCACCGTGCCGAACAGCCAGCCGGTGAAACCATTGAGCAAATGCGTGCCGATGTTGCCGAAGAAGCGCATGAAGCCGGCGCCCATCGCGCGCACCAGGTTGATGAGAAAGCCGATGGGGTTGGTGAGGATGTCGCCGACTGCGCGCGCGGCCTTGGCCAGCACTTGCACCACCAGCTCGGCCGGCAGGCCGAATATGCCCAGCACCGCTTTGAAGAACTGCCAGGCCGCGCCCGCGATGTCGCCATCGACGAAGATGCGGTGCAAGATGCCGAGCGCCGTGTCGCGCACGCGCGGCCAGAGCGTGGGGTCGCTGAAAAATTGGCCGAATACCGGGATGCGTGCGAGGATTTGGGTCTGGATGAAATTCTCGATGGGCTCGCGGATGCAGGCCGGCACCCGCTGCCAGATGCCGTTGAGGATCAACAACGGCAGTTGCAGGAGATCGGCATAGATGCCGATCACCTTGCGCACCGTCTCCAGCACCAATTGCAAGAATGGGGTCAGCGCATCGAAGCCTTGCACCAGGCGGTCGAACAGCGCGGCCACTTTTTCGCGCGCCCAGGCGAGCAGGCTGTCCACCGCCTCCGCCAGCCAGCCGAGCGCGCCGGCCAGCCAGGACAAGAGATCGCTGGCGCGTAGGCGGCCGATCAAGCCGGTGACGTTGGCGGCCACCGCCGCGATGCGGTCGCCCAGCCATTGGCCGGCGCCGACGATGATGCGGCGGATCGTGGCGATGATGTTTTGCACCGAGGGCAACACCGAGGCCAGGGTGTCGCGCGATTCGGGCACGCCCTCGCCGCCGTTCATGCCCTCCGTCGCGCCGTCCAGTTCGGTGGAAAGTTGCTGGGCCGATTCACCCATCTCGCGGATGAAGGCGGGCGGGATCAATTCCGCCACTTGCGTGGCGAACTCCGCCACCGGCTGCCAGATCGGCTGGGTGCGTTCCTTCACCCAGTCCCAGGCCTCGCCCGCCTTGCGGCTGATCCAGCCGATCACGCCGCCCTCGCTGCCGGTGCTCTCCGAGCCTTCCGCCGGGCCGAACAGGGTTTCCGAGAACCAGTTCCACACCCGCTCGGCGGCCTCCTTGACCGGCCTTATCCATTCCCAGAGCTGGCGGCCCAGGTCTTGGATGCCCTGCCAGACATCGCCGCCGAATTCTTGCAGCCATTGCACCGCCGGCGCGCCGAAGTCGGCCCACAGGCCGCTGAAAAACTCGCCGATGGGCTGCAGGAACTCGGTGAGTTTGTCCCAGGCCACGCCGACGGTTTCGACGACGAAGGTCTTGAGTTCGCCGATGGCGGCCATCAAGGGCGCGCAATCGCCCGAGGCCAGCGCCACGACGATGCCGGCGGCGCGCTCGACCAGGCCGGCGAACAGGTCGATCAATTGCCGTGGCCCTTCGAACGGCACCAAGGCACGCAGCGTGTTGAGATAGGCATCCCAGGCGCGCGCCACCTGCCGGCCCAGCCAGGTCAGGATGCCCTCGTCGACGATGGCGCGCACGGTGCGGGCGAACTCGGGCGAAATGCGCTCCAGTAAATCCCAAACGAAGCCGCTCAGTTGATTGGCGGTCCATTCCGCGATGTCGCCCAAGGTGCTGGCCGCCGATTCATAGAGGTCGCCCCAAAAACCCCGCCGCACCGGGTGCCGATCCACGCCGTCGGCCGCGCCGCGTTGTTGCGCGACGTGAGCCAGTTCGTGCGCGAGCAGGAATCGTCCGCCACCGGTTTCCGGCTGGAAGCGGCCATCGTTGAAGGCGATGTGTTCGCCGACGGTGAAGGCGTGCGCGTGCAGCGTTTCGTTGAGCCGCACCGAGCGGTCGTCGGTATGAATGCGCACCGCCGCCAGGTCCATGCCGAAGCGCGCCTCCATGTCCGCGCGCAGCGGTGGCGGCAGCGGCTGGCCGCCGGCTTGCAGCGCGGCGATCTCCCGCTCCAGGCGGTCGGGTAGCGCCTGCTCTTCCTCGGCCGGCGCTTCCAGGCTGGGCGTTGGTTCACCCGGTCCGCCGACGGGCGTTAGCGAACGGCGCACCGCCGCCCGCCCGCTTTCGGCGCTGTCCGTCATCGGGGTCGGCGCGCTCTGCCGCAGCGCTTGCGCGGCGATGCGGTCGGCCTGCTTCTCCGCCTCGTCCTGCGCGCCGCCCAGCTTCAGCTTGGCCTGCACGCCGCGCGGCAGGGCCTGCGCCTGCCAAGGCGTGCGCGGCTTGTGCGCGGTTGCGGACTGGGCTAGGACATGGGCTGGCGTCGGCATCGGCCGTCTTTCGCCGTCAGGTGTCCGTGAAGTACTGGTTCATGATCCAGCCGGACTGGCCGGCGCTGGGGCCGGATTTCACCTCGACCTTCATCCAGCTCGCGCCCTTGCGGATGATGATGAGTTGTGTGCCCTTGGCGATGGTCTTCTTGCCGGTCGGCGTGGCCGGATCGGCTTCGAGATGAACGCCCTCAGCATTGGCGATGCCCTTCAACGACTCGGGGTGTTGCACCACCAAGGCGGTGAATTTGTCGTCCACGGCGTCGACGTTCGAGCTGGCTTGTCCCCAGGCTTGGCCCTTGGTTACCGGGCCGTACATATCGAAGTAGTACTTCACGCCGGAACTGGCATAGTCCTCCAGCGTGATGTAGTCGTAGCCGGAGGCCATGAGATTGAAGCCGAAGTGGAAGTTGTAACCCGTTTCGCTCGCACCCGGCATATCGCGCTCGCTGCCGATGGTGACGCCCTGGCCGACCTTGGGCGCGGCGTATTTGTTGATGCCGTACTTCTTGCTCAAGCGGTCTTGCTCGCTGGCGCTGAGCTTGTCCCATTCCTTCAGGGCATCGGTGCGGCTGAGGGTCTTTTTGAATTCGCGCGCGAATATCCTGATGTAAATCTCGCCCGACATGCGCTCGGTGGTCGAGACTAGCCCGCCCGCGGCATTGTCGTCGCCCTCGTACTTTGAAGGGCTGGTGT
This sequence comes from uncultured Sterolibacterium sp., assembly GCA_964360125.1. GTDB lineage: Bacteria > Pseudomonadota > Gammaproteobacteria > Burkholderiales > Rhodocyclaceae > JACRAR01. Next base: position 16,169 of record CAYHXK010000004.1, on the reverse strand, counting down.
ATTCCTGCGTGCTGCCGCGCTGATTGACGCCGACAAAGGACTCATAGCCCGCCGCGCCGGCCCCAAGGATCTCCTGGTTGGCGGTGCCGCAGTCGTCGGTCAACTCCACATCGCCGCCGGCGGCGCGGTCGGTCATGCGGAATTTCTTGAGCGTGATCTTGGTGGTCTTACCGGGCGGCGCGACGGAAATGTCCTTACCCGACAGTTCCTCGATCTTGGGTTTGGCCTTGAGGTTGTCGAGCACCTTGTTCGAATTCGCGATGTTGCCACTTTCTGCCCAGGCCTCACGCCCGTGATCCACGACGGCCATCTTGCCATCGTCGGACAAGCGGTCATAGGGCTGACCTACGATCTCGGCAAAGCGCTGGACGACCGGGGCAGTAGCAGCCGGTGCGACGGTGCGCGAACCGGGTAGTAGGCCGACTGCCGAATCGCCGCGCACCGCGCGTGCCGCGACGGCATCGGCACCACGCTCGTGAGCGTCGCCGACCTGCCCCGTCCCACTGTCTGGCCGTACGCCGTATTGCTGTTGCACCACGTGCGCGAGTTCGTGCGCCAGGAGGTAGCGCCCCTGTCCCGTGCCTGGGCGATACTCTCCGGCGTTGAAAAAGACGTCGCTGCCAGCGGTGAAGGCGCGCGCGGCAAGCTTGCCGGAGAGTTGTGCGGCCAGACCGTCGGTGTGGATGCGAACATGGCCCAGGCTGGCGCCCAGGCTGGCTTCGAAGAGACTGCGTTGCTCTGTCGGCAGGCCCTGCCCGCTGCCTTGCGAGGCATGAATGGCGGTGGCGAGATCCGGCGCAAGCGCGTCGCCGTTGTCATCCTTGTCTACACGTGCCGGGGTCTCGTCGGCCGAGACCGTTTGATGCTCGGCCGGGTTTGGGTAGCCCAGGGCGTCTTGCAAGATCAGTCGGCCCATCTCGCCGCGCATCGGCTTGAACGCCGTCGTACGGCGTTGTTTGCCCAGGCGGCGGAGTTGCTGGAAGGTCTTCATACATGCCTCCTGATGTCTAGCCCTGGATGTTCATACAAGCATCGGAAAAACCTGGAGCAGAAGATTGCCGCTGGAGACAAGCTGCGTTTCTGCGAGGGTGCAGGTGAATCGGCTGATATCCTGCATATCCTCAACGATATTGCCGGTGAAAACGGCTCGATCCGCGATGCAATAGCCCAGGTCGCTGTCGTTGCCATGCCAGTAGTTGCCGCTGGCAACGATGTTTTTCGCCGAGATTGCGTTTTCGGTGTCTTCGATCCGGTTGTTCGATAGAACCAGCCTGGCATTGGCCTGGATCAGCTCATCCAGAAATCCATCTGAATTTGCCGTACTGAGGTTGGCCTTGATCGCGGTAATGCTATTGGAGAGCAGATGAATATTTTCTCCGCTGCTCGATACCACGGGGGATTTCCTGAGTTGTTTGATGCTGTTGGCGGCGGGGCTGCTGTAGCCGTCGATGCCGTTTCCGAACAGCAGGTAGCCGTTGATCCGGTTGCCATCCAAGGTGCCGCCGACCTTGTAGTGTTCCAGGCGCAAGGCGTAGTCCGGCGTGATTTGTATCCAGAACGAGGCCAGGGTATCGATGGCGCGCATGACGGCAGTCGCGTTGATGCCCGGGTTTTTTAGCGCGGCAATGATCGCCTCGGTATCGGTCTTGGAGGTGCGCGCAATGGAAAGGGTGTCGTCTTGGACGCCGCCGAGCTTGGCGCCCCATTCCGCACGCTTCCCGGCCGACATGCTCATTACTTCCTTGGCGGCTTCGGTCAGGGCGGCTTGGTAGGCTTTCGGGTTGAAAAAAACGTTCGGATCCGACAAAGTCAACACCGCTTTACTTATCCTGGCATCGCCGATCACCGTCTCGCCGGCCCACTTATCGGCATTACCGGCCACTTTCTTCACTTGCGCCAGCAGAGTGTTGTCGCACCACGACATATGGCATACGCCACTCGATCGGCTGTCCACGCTGAGCATGGCCGGTCCGTCGCTGCTGCCGGCAGTGCGATCAAAATGACAGCCTCGGGTCTGCGAGGTGTCGGCCGCGATGGCCAGTTGGCCACTGGTGCTACTGAAATTTAAAGCGAAGTTCTCCAGGATCACCTCGTCGGCCTGCACGCTCAAGGTGTTGCCGCTGAAACCGATCGAGGTGGATTCTGCGCCCTGGCCGCCGATACGCAGGCTGCGTTTTCCGGCGATGGCGAGGTCTGCCAAGATCGGGTAGCTGCCGGCCTTGAGGCAGAGCCACAAATCCGTTGCAGCGCTGGCGGCAAATTCCTTGAGGAGCAATTCAAGTTGTTCCGACGAGCTGACCGTCACGGCACAGCCACCGCCGGATTTATTGCAGAGAATCTTGAGGGCATCTTGAACGGTGACGGCCGCATCCACTTGCAGGTCGGAGCACAAGCCGGTATCGCTCTTGTCCAAAGGCATGTCGTTGGCGTTAAAGCCGCACACCAGTTTGTTCAATACCGAGGCGACGTTGTTGTCCGCCGCGGTCAACCCGAGCAGGGCGAACACAGTCGAGTTGGATGGGCAGGTAGGCAGCGTGTAAGGCAGCTTGGCCGCAGTGAGCTCGCACAGCAGTTTGTCGAGTATCGGCGCGACGTTGCTGCTAACGTCGGCGGTCAGTCCGAGCAGGCTACGCACGCTGGGTGTGGCCGCACAGGCCGGCACGGCATAGGGCAGGCTAGTGGCGTTCAGTTCGCACAGCAACCTGTCGAGCACGGCCCCGACCGTGGTCGGGTTGATTGTGAACAGCCGGCTTTTGATCGATTTGCCCTCATTGCTACCGCAGTTGGGCAGCGGATAGGCGATGTCCTCGGCGCTGATCGCGCAGAGATTGTCCAAGGCTTGCTGCACGTTCTTCGCACCGCTATAAAGTTTGGCGCAGTTGTCGGTAAAGCCCACGTCGGCGGCGCGAATGTCGGTCAGCGCCGGGAAGTTCATGCGCCGGCTGAAGGCGTCGTCCTGCGCCACGAGCTTGCCGTTGGCCGCCAGCTCGCCCAGGAACAAATAATGGTGTCGAACGCCGCGCGGCAGTCCGCTGTTCAGAACGATATCGCCGCTTTCGTCCACCGCCTCGCGCACCGGGGCGAGCCAGTAATCGCCGGGCACGAACCTGGCATTGCCACTGGCGAGGGTGGTTGCCAGCTCCAGTTCCATCAGCTCCAGGTTGATCTTGAGCACGCCGTCGGTCAGGTTCGCGCGGCCGTGCGCCTGGCTGCCGACCGAACCGGTGAAAAGATCCACGCCGTAATCACGGCCATCGCTCAGCGTGCCGCTATCCAGGTTCAAGACGATGTAGCCGTCCCACTGGCGGACATAGGTGTTGGGGTAGTCGTCGCTCGGCGTGGTGCAGGTTTCGGAAATCCGGCCGCGCAGTTTTTTAAGATCGATGCCGCTGGCGAAGTGATTGCCGAGCAGGCGTTCGGTGTCCGCGTCGAAGTATTCCCAGATCCAGTCGCCCTGATTGAAACCTTCCGGCATTTTGTCCACGACACAGGCCTCGGCGCCGTTGTCGCGCGACCACTTGAGGGTCAGCAGGCGCGCGGTGGCGTCGTAGTTGTGCACCTCGACCCGGAACAGGTAGTTGCCGATGCGCTCGTTCACCCTGACCTGGCTGGCGCAAGGATCGCACGCGTCGCCGTTGCTGCCGACCAAGCGCAGCTTGAGCTGGAGCGGCGCGTTGCCGATGGCCGGGTTTTTCACGCCATCCATGGGGTTGACGGTGTTGGCGCACCATTTCACCTGCAGCATGGTCTGGCTGCGGCTGGCGGTGTCGGCGCCGTGCATCGCGGCATCCATCAGCGCGGATTGCTCCAGCGCGGAGACGCTGCGCTCCCAGACATCGGCATACAGGCACAGGTTTTGCCCGCTGTAAGCAGAGACGGTGATCGGGTATTCGGCCTGGGCATTGACCGCCATCGGCGCTGCGGCGTTCAGGGTGGCGGACACGCCTTCCACATAGAGCGCGCCGGGCTTGATGCGAATGGTCGCGGAGTCGGCCGGATCGGCATAGATCTTGAGCCCGCTGGTGCGCGGCGCGCCGCCGGCGATGGTCTGGCCTGCCACGGTGGTTCCTGAAATGGCATCGCGCAGCGCGTTGACCAGTTGCGCCTTCTGGATGTCGGTCAGTTCGTTCCAGTCCGCGTCGAGGATCATCCGCCCCTGTTGCAGGTACACCCCGGAATAGCGTTGTTCCGGAAGAAAGGAGTCGCGGGAGATTTGGGTTTTCATGACAGCCCCTAAGATTTAGTCGCTTTGGGTGGTTTGCAGGCGAGGCTGGGGTCGGCCACCAGCACCGCCTCCATGCCCACAGGTAGGAATTCCGTCAATTTATCCAACACCGCCTGTTCCCTGAGCGTGTAGCGCAGGTCGTGGCAGGCGCCCAGCTCGCCGCCGTCTTCGGCGCCGAAGCGAATGACGGCCTTGGCATCGGGATGCAGTACGCAGCAGCCGGGCTGGCCGAAGTTGCGATGCCAGAAGCGAGGTTGTTCGGTCGTGCAGGTGTCCGCAAAGCAGTGCAATGCCGAACGCCGGCCTTGGGCGCGCCAATCAGGGTCGTTGTCGACATAGGGCGCAGCGGGATTAGGCGAGTCGTTGGCGATCTCCGGTTCCGGAATGTAGAACAAATGGCTATAGCGAATGCAGCCGGCCTCCGGCACGTCGTCGTCCACCGTGTCTTTGCGCAGGGGCGGCAGCAGGATGGCGTCACTGGCGGTCAGCCGCTCCGCCAGCAGGGTCTCGAGCAGCGTGCAATATTCCAACTGCACCAGGCCGCGCGCCACCTCGAGGTGTTTGATCAGGCAGGCGCGCGCCTCGACCACCGTCACCTCGCGTTCGGCGGTGGACACCGTCAAACGTCGTACCGCGCAACCCTCGATTTGCACGGCGCCGTTGGCGATCTCCACCCGGTTGTCGAACCAGAGGTTCTCGTAGCGATAGACGGCGGCATTGGGCAGCTCGACCACGCCACGCACGCGTAACGGAGAGGCCGTCATCCCGCGTAGCGTGACCAGGGGCAGCGTCATGCCATTCCATCTTGTTTTTTGCACGCTGAGCGCCGCTTTGCCGATGACGGTGGAGACGATCTGCTCATCGCTCCAGGCGCTGACATCCGTGCCGGAGGCCGTTTGTATCCAGGCGTCGAGGCTGCTCCAGTAGATGCCCGCCGGGTTGGCGGCGAAGAAGCCTTCTCGCGGCGCGTAATACAGCGGCACGCGGCGCGGGTGGAAATGGCCGCGCTGCCAGGTGGGCGTGCGCAGATCGACGGTGCGGTACGACACGTCTTGATAGCTGTCCGGCGCGCAAGGCAGGCCGTGCCGGTTGACTTGCCGCCAATGGACGGCTTGCCCGGCGAAGGTCGTTGCATGCGCGGCCGGGTTGCTGGCCTCGCAGCGCACCGCGCGCGAGCAATAGCGCAGATCAAGCGTGGCGGCCGGCAGGCCCGGGTGCCGGGCGCGCTCGGCCGGCGTCGTGTCGCCGGCGATCTCTGCTTCGCCATAGACCGCCTCCGGCAGCAGCGGGCGGTCTATGCGCGGCGCGATGGCCACGCGCTTCCAGCCCTCTTGAATCTCCACCTCGAAGCGCCCCACCGCCTCGGCGATGGCCTCGATGCCGACGCGGGTGCCCTTGCGTTGCCGCCAAGCCACCGCGTCGGCCAACTCGGCGCGTCGGCCCGCCTCGTCCGGCGACACCAGACGTACATCGAGCAGTTGCGCGAAATACGGCAGCAGCCAATCCTGGCAGTGATGGCCAGCGCTATTCTGGTCGGGGAAGCTGTCGTACAGACGCTGGTACAGGGTGGCGTGAAAGGCGTCGAGCAAATCGCCATAGACGCCGAGCAGGCGGTCGAGATCGCCGGTCTCGTCGCGCTCGCGCCAAACCGCCGGCAGCCATTCTTGCAGCAAGCGACCGTAGCCGGGATTGCTCATGAGCGATACTCCTCGACGCTGAGTTTGAAGTCGGTGCTGTCGAACACCAGGCACTGGCCGGGCGCCGGCCATGCCGCGAGCACTTCGCTTTGGGTTTTTTCCACATGCGCGAGTTGTCGATTCTCTTCGGTGTAGGCGGCGAGCAGGATGCTGCAATCGCTGTTTTCCACGCCGGCCACACCATCGACCACTTGGTAGATCTCGCCGCGATAGAGGGTTTGGCCGAGTTGCCGGTGTTCTTCCGTGAAGGCGGCGAGCACGGCGGCCAGCACGGCATCCTGCACGGTCTGGCTGTCGTAGCTCGCGCTGTAGATGCGTATCTTCAGCGTGAGGCGGAAGGTCAGCCGGGTGTAGTCGCTGACCGTCAGCACGACGCCGGGTTGCGCGCGCGCGAGCAAATAGGTTTGCAGCTCGGCCTTCAACGCGGTGCTTGGCGTGCCGCCGCCGGCCGCCATGACCACCACTTCCAGCCGTTCGCCCTGGCCCAGGCCGGGCGGTTTGCGGAAGGCGCGCGCCTGCCAGACGCTGGCATGGCCGCGCGCCAGTTGCGAGAAGTCTTCCAGCGACACCGCGCGATCCAGCGCCAGCAAGGTGGCCGGGGCGTTCTCGCGCAGATCGTTGTTGCCCTCGCGATCCGCGCCGCCGCTGCTTTCCAGGGGTTGCGTCACAGACTCGATCAGCGAATGCGGCTTGGCTAGCTTGCTCAGGCTGCCCGCGTCGAGATTCCCGGCGGCGCCCGAGCCTTGCCGAAAGCTCACGCGCACATTGTTGCCGCCGGTGGGCAGGCGGCGGCCATTGCGGCCGTCGCCGAACTGGATGTCGGCATGGCCGTCCTGGTCGATGCGCACCTGGTAGTGGGCATCCGTGGGGCCGGAGTCCTTCAGGCTGGCAACCTGGGTCCAGGTCTCGCCGGCCACGGCGAGCGTGATGTCGGCGCGTACGCCGGCGCTCATGCCGGCATCGGCGACAAAGCTCAGATCGGCGACTTCCAGGGTGAAGCGTTGATTGTTTTGCGTGCCGTCGCCGCTGCCCAGCACGCGCTGCGAGCGCGTCTCGCCGTGGCCGGCATCGACCACGTTGGCATAGATCTGCAGATTGCCGCAGGTGGTGCCGGCCGGCAGCGCATCGGCCAATTCCAGCCAGGGGTCGGCGGCAGTGCTGTCGAAGTCGGCGAGCGAGGTCTCCAACACCGTGGCGCCGTTATCGACGATGAGCGCCCGTCCGGTCTTGAGCCCGTCCGGCATGTCTTCCAGCGTCAGCTTTTTGCCGGTAAGGGGCGTGCCGTTGTCTTGCCAGCCGGAGTGCCGGACTTGTTTTTGGAAGTGGCTGTAGACCCGGGTGCGGCTGAGGAAGAACGGGCCGCCGCCGCGATCTTGCCAACTGCCGTCGGCGCTCAGGGTGGCTTCTTCGCGTTCCATGTCCAGGGCCACGGTGGCCAACCTGGCCCAGGCCATCTGCGCGCCTTTCACCACCACGGCCAGGTCGGCGGCGGCGGTTTGCTTGCACAAGCCGGTGACCAGGTCGCTGGGCAAGCGGCCCGCGGCGCTCTTGTTGAGGAAGCTGTCCACGGCCCAGGAGCCGGTGCCGGACGGTGGCGCCAGCAGGGTTTGCGGGTTGTTCAAGCGCAGATCGGTAGCGCCGGGGACGCCGTCGCTGTCGGGGTGCCAGGTCAGGGTCAGCGCGGTATAGCCAGCCCGTTCGTCGTCGGCGATGGCGTCTTTGTCGGTATCCACCGGCACGTATTTGGCATGCAGGCAGTAGTAGGCCGGCAGGTATTCGCGCTCGCTGGTTCCATGGGTAATCACGCGGATATGGGCCAGCCATTGATCGGCCAGGCGCGACCAGTCGCCGGCGGCGAACACCACGTCGATCACCGTGCCGTCTTCATCGATCACGCGGCGCTTGGGCGGGTCGGCCAGGTTGGTGAGCGGCACGGTGATGGGCCGCGCCACCGTGGCGCCATTCAGCGTGAGTTGGCCGATGCTGCGATAGAACACCAGGCGGTCTTCATGCACGGCCTTGATGCGGCGGAAGTACGGTTTGTTGTCGGCGGAGCGGATCACCACGATGTCGCCGGCCGCCAGGTCGCTGGCGGACACGGCCAGTTGCAGGCTATGGCCGACCGTTTCCACCCCTTCGGTGGCGGGGCCGATGGGAATAAGTTTTTCCTTGGGCAGGACGTGTATCTGGGTGTAGCCCTTGACGAAGCCGGCCGATATGGCCGGCGAGACAGTCACCGTGGTGCTGTCTTCGCCCAGGGTCAAGCCTTGCACCAAGTGAGCGGAGAAGTGGCTGTCGTCGCGCTCGTCCACCAGCACCAGCGGCTCGCCGCTTTTGAGCTTGTCGAGTTTCTCGGCCAGCACCAGGGTCGTGCCGGACAGGGGGTGCGGATTACGCAGGTGATCCAGCGCATACAGGGTATTGCAGGCGACGTCGGCCTCCAGGTCGGCGAGGGTTTCGAACACCACCGGGCTGCCCGAACTGGGGTTGTATTTCACCTGCAAGCCGGCGGCCACGGTGCCGGCCTTGTCCTCCTTGAGGAACAGCGCCAGCGGCGTGTGGGCCGAGGCGGGCGGGATCGGCGCATAGTCGAGCAAGGTGACGAGGCGGCGCAGGTTTTCCCACTGGTTGGCGGTGCCGAGAGTGCCCTCGTTGGCGTAGGCGCCGGTATGCACGCCCAGGACATGGCAGGCGCGCGCGAAGCTGCGCGTGAGGTGCCAGAGCATGTCGTCCGGGTTGCCGGCATACAGCGTTTCAAGCCGGGTTTTCTTTTCTTCTTCGGTCTCGGTCGAATTGCCGTCGGCATCGACCGGAATAACCGCGTCGACTTGCGTCCACTGCGGAAATTTTTCTTTCAGTCCGCTGCGCAGCCGTTCCAGGAACACCGCGGCGTTGCCGTCGAGGTATTCGAAGCGCGAGAGGCCGGCGCGATTCCAGCGGGTCAGGTCGCTCATCCCTTTTTCCCTCCATGCAGCGCCAGCACGTAATAGCCGCGCGCGGGAGAGGCCTGGTCGTTGTCGCAGATCGCCACCTCCAGCCCATCCAGGACGATTTGGCCGGTGGCGGCCTGGTCGGGGAAGCGGTCGCCCAGGCGCTTGAAGCGGTTTAGGCAAACGTTGTCCACGCCGTCCAGCGCCATCAGGACTTGGTAGAGGTCGCTGGCCCAGAGGTCTTCGCCAAAGCGCAGGCGGCCGGGCTCGAAGAAGCCGCCGGGGCCGGTGCCCAGCACCTGGCCGACGGCCTGGCGAATCTCGGATTGGAAGTAGTCGTCATCCACTTGAATGGACAGGTTCATGACGATGCCGACTTCCACCGCCTCTTCCAACACCACCTCTTGGCCAACCAGGCGATAGGCCTCCAGATAGGGATAGAGCACGCCGCGCACGCTGGGCTCGCTGGCGCGCTCCGGCAGATAGATCGCGCGCTCGTTGTGGAAATATTCGGTATCGTCCCACACCTCGTCGCTGTAGACGCCGGGTTCGTCCAGCCCCAGACGCTGCCAGGCGATGACCGCGACATGCACGCTGGGCCATGCGCCATCCCAACGCGCCCAGGCATGGGCGCGCAGCACCAGGGGGTGTTCTTCCAGGCGCGTCTCGAAGTCGTCCAGGGTGACCATGCGGTGCTGGTCGTGGATGGCGCGCGGGCCGTCCAGGCGCGCTTGATCCATCTTCTCCGGGTGATCCAGCCACCAGTCGTCGAAACGTTCGGTGTCGGTGCGGGTATCCTCGGGCTCGGGCGTGCGGTCGAAGGGGGCCTGTTCCAGCCGCTGGGCCAGGCCTTGGGCGTCATAACCCACCAGTTTCAACAGGCGGCGCAGCGATTCCGGCCGGCGCGCCGTTTCCAGATAGCTCTCGGCGACGCTGCGGTCGAGATTGTCCGACAGTTGATCGAGGGCGAAGGCCAGCACCTCCGCGAGGGCGACTTCGACGTCGGCCGGCGTCCAGCGCTTGCGCTCGGGAAAGCGCGCGGCCAGCTCTTGCAGCATGAACAGGCGGAAGCCGTCGTAGTCGCGCAAGTCCCAGTCGAAATCGTCGCCCACCTCGGGCAAGGTATCCGGCAAATCGACTTGGCGACGCCCGCAGTCCGGGCACTGGCCGTCGAACGACAATTCGGGGATCGGGGTGGCCGCCATGTCAGCTCGCTCCCAGGGTGAATAGTTGGCTTTCCCTGTGACCGATGGCGGCCAAGGTGTAGGCGATGGCGATGGTCAGGGTGGCGTCTTCTCCGCTCACCTCGACCTCGATGCTCTTAGGGTCGACCTCGCCTTGCAGCGCATCGGCCAGCGAGGCGAGCAAGCGCCGCTTGGTGATCTGCCACAGCGGGGTGCCGTTGGGTTCGAACACCAAGGCCTTCACGCCCGCGCCGAATTCCGGGCGGAACACGCGCTCGCCGGGCAGCGTGAACAACACCTGCTCGATCTGTCCGCGGATATGCTCGGAGCGTCTAGCCAGGGCCGGCGCGCTGCCATCCGCGGGGAAATGGAAAGGGAAGGCCAGGTAGGGTGGGTCAATCAGTCGGCGCGCCATCGTTCTTCCTCATGCGGTCATGACCTTGGTGGAAAGGCTGCTCATCTCGCCCTGCGGCACGGGCGGGCCGGACGGCCCCACACCGGTGGGGTGGATGTGGGTGGCGAACAAGGTGAGAAAACTGGTGCCTTTGATCACCGGCTCGCCGCCGGCCCCGCCGAGCAATACCTGGCTACCCTCCAGCGTGATGGTGGCGCTGGCGCTGACCTTCACGCCGGCGGCGGTCATCTCGATCTTGTTGCCGTTGGCATCTTGCACGGTGGCGCCCTGGCTGCTGAGGGTCAGGCTGTTGCCGTTGGCGTCTTCCAGCAGGACCTGGCCGTTTTTGGCATCCAGGGTGAGTTTGGCGCCGGCCTGGTCGGTGAGCGCCAGGTTGCCGTCCTTGTCCATGTCCAGCGCGGCGCCGCTCATGTGCAAGAGCTTCACTTCCTCGGCGTCGTCTTTGTCTTCGAGCAGGAACACATGGCCCTTGGCGCTGCGCAGCACCTGGGTGGTGGGCGGGTCTTGCACCTCTGTGGGCGCGTCGCCAGGCTGCTGCCAGAAGCTGCCGGTCCAGATCGGAAAGTCCAGGTTGCCGCCTTCGAATTCCACCCAGACCTGCGCGCCAACGCCCGGCACGCAAAAGAAACCCTGGTTGGCCAGACCGCCGCAGGGCAGGCAGGGCAAGGCCCAGCCGGTTTCCTGGTCGCCCAGCAGCGGAGGCACGCGCAGTTTGACGCGGCCGAGCTTGTCCGGGTCGGCGTTGTCGGTGACGAAGCCGCGGTACTTGCCGAAGGCGCGGCGTTGCCCCAGGTTTTGCGCAAGTTGGCGTTGCAGGTCGTCGGCCACGGTGTGTCCCTAATAAACGGCGGCCAGCGCGCTGGCCGTGCCGGATACGCTGTCCAGGTTGTCGCCGAAGGCGTTGCGCAGCAGCTTGAAGCGCTGCTTATAGCCCTGCGGCGTGAAGCTATGGCTGACACTATCCACGTAGTAGATGCCGGACAGCCAGCTCCCCAGACCGTCCACCGGTACCGGCAGGCCCGGTTGCAGGACATGGCCGTAGATCGTGCCGTCCAGTTCGCCCTCGCCCTGGATGCGATGGATGTCGATGTCGTTGGCCTTCTGCTGTGCCACCGCGCGCAAGCGCTGGGTATCGGCGCCCGCCTCCGCCGACATCTTCCAGACGAAGGCTTCCAGGCCTGTGCCGGTGCTGTCGGCGCGGATGGTGCCGAGCACTTTCAAATCCGGGTAGATGGTTTCCGGCGTAGTGGCATCGCCGCTTTGCGCCGGCGCGTCATAGGCCACGGCGTCGGCCTGGTGACCGTCGACGCGCACGCTGAGCGACAGGCAGTTGGTATCCGCGCCGGCGTAGACCAGCAAGGTGTCCTGCGCGTCGGCCTCGATGCGCAGGGGGCCGAAATAGACCCGGCCTTCGCGGAAGATCAATTCGTAGCCGTTGAACTCGGCGCGCGATTTCAGGAACTTGATATCGGTGTCATCCTGCAATACGCCAACCAGGCGATCCTGGCCGACCTCGCTCTCGGGGTCGGCGGCCAAACCATAGGGGGTGAGAATTTCGCTCAGCAACAAGGTGTCGCTGGAGGGCAGGTCTTCCGTGCCCCAGGTCTTGCGCTGATGCGTGCGATCCAGGCGGATCGAGTCGTCCTGGCAGACCACCTTGACCTGCGCGGCGCCGGCATCTAGCGGCGTCTCCAGATTCACTTCGCGGATATAGCCGCGCATGACTTCTTCCGTGCGATTGCCGAAGGCGGCGCTGATCACGATGCTCGCCCAAGGCACGAATATCTCCTCGTCCTGTATCGTCCACGTCCCGAGTTCGTTGCGGCGCGTCTCGAAACTCAACGTGGCCGCGCTCGCCTCGGTGCGGCTGGTTTCCACCGACACTTCCAGCAAGAAGGGATAGAAGTCGGTGATCTCCGCGCCGTCCACGGTGATGATGCACTCGGCCGGGGCGCGATCTTTTTCGGAGAAGATGTCGAGGAGCATGGCGGCCGGCCCTTACTCTTTCGCCTTGGGGATGAGGATGACCTCGCCCGCGCGCTCTTTCAGCGAGACCTCGACGCCGCACAGCAGATCCGGGTTGGCATCGAGGATGCGCCACCACAGGCGGTCGTCGCTGTAATAGTGGCGGGCCAAGAGGTCGAGGCGGTCGCCCTCCTGGATGACGTGCTCGACCACGCCGGCGGCAGCGCCGATTTCGCGCGAACGCACGCCCTTGCAGACGACCACGCCCTGGGTGTCGGCCTCGAAGCGGCGCGCATCCTTGTAGCGGGAGTTTTTCAGGAACATCAGAACAGCCCTCCAATGGCGGAGACTGCGGTGCGGCCGGTGTTGAGCGCGGCGCCGACCACTTGGCGCACCTTCTCGACCGCGTAAAACGGGTTGTTGCCCTCGATCACCTGCAAGCCGAGCTTGACGGTGGCGCGGTAGGGCACCAGGGTCGGCAGGTGGGCCGTCTCGTTGACCTCGATGCTCTTCAAGAAGACCGGCAGCACATGGCTGCCCCAGACAAACAGCAGCACCGAGGCGGTCTGGCTGCGCTGAAAGGCGCGCGAGCCGCCGAAACCCAGGCTGGACAATACTTGCATGCCGTCCGGGCCTTGCGTCTTGGGTTCGACCATGCTGCGCAAGGTGTCCAATTCCGGCTGCACCCCGAGTTCGCGCGCCAAGACATCGTCGTCGTTCATCCGGTCGGTAGCGTCCAGCAGGATCTCCATGTCGAAGCTTTCCGGCTCCACGCTTACGCCCTGGGCCACGCGCGAGGTTTCGGTGGGCAAGGCGAAGTCGTAGCCGCCGCGCGTGGCCGGGGTGGAACCCAAGGTCAGCGTGATGCTGCGGTTGCGTGTGATGGTCTGCGGATTGAAGTCGAAGACCAGCACCAGCGGCGGCAGCGACAGCGCATATTCGACCAGGAAGCCTTTGAGCGGAGCGAGCATCGATGATCTCCTATGCGTCTTGTTGCCGCCCGATGGCGGCGCCGATCGACTGTGCGATGTTGTCCGCGATGGCGCGATCGGAGTGGCGCGGGTCGATGTGCAAGGGGCCGACGCCGACTTGGGTCAGGCGCCCGGCCGGCAGGTCGTGTCGCGCCAAGGACTCGCCAATCAGGCGGCCGATACGTTGCGCGCGCGCTTCAAAGCCGGCGGGCAGGTGCAGATTAATCTGGCCGATTTCAGTCTTCATCGGTCAACTCCGAAGGTAGGTGCGCCGCCAGTGCGCCAAGGTCTTGCGAGTTGAGTTCGCGGCCTTCCTTGGCCAATTCGCGCCAGACGGCGTGGGCGATGTAGGGCAGGCCGATGGGCGCATCCGTCGCGGCCGCCAGATAGGCGGCGTGCAGCGCGGCATTGCGAATGCCGCCGCCGGTGAGCGCCACGGCATTGCCGAGAAAGCGCATATCCAGCGTGGGGTCCAGCGGCGCGCGCGGCGGCAACAAACGCCGCCACAACTCGGCGCGGGCGGCCGCATCCGGGCGGGGGAACTCCACCACCATCTGGAAGCGGCGGGTGAAGGCGGAGTCGAGTTGCTTGCGTAGATTGGTGGTGAGGATGCATGGCCCGTCGTGCGACTCGATGCGGGTGAGTAGATGGCTCACTTCCATATTGGCATAGCGGTCGCGCGCCTCCTTGATCTCGCCGCGTTTGGAGAACAGGGCGTCGGCCTCGTCGAATTGCAGCACCATGGGCTGGCCGTGCGCGGCGTCGAACAGGCGGTTGAGATTCTCTTCGGTCTCGCCTACGTACTTGCTCACCAGCCGGCCCAGGTCGACGCGGTAGAGCCGCCAGCCGAGTTCGTGTGCGATGACGCTGGCGGCGAAGGTCTTGCCGGTACCCGAGGGGCCGGCGAACAAGGCCAGCGGGCCGCCCACGCTCTGGCCGCCCCAGCGCTCCACCACGGTCTCGCGTTGTTCGACCCAGAGCAGGAATTCGCGCAGCATCGCGAGCCGCCCCGGCGGCAAAACCAGGTCGGCCCAACTGGCGTCTTGTTCGACCGCGCAGGCGCCGGGCGGCGGCGGCAGGTCGAGCGGGCGTCCGGTCAGGCGGGCGAGCAGCCATGGTTCCGGCACGATGGGCCGATAGGGACCGTCTTGATCCTGGCGCAAGAGACGACGACGACGCAGCGGCGCGCCGGGCGCCAGGGCGCGCCGCAGGAGTTCGCCCTGACCGACGTCGAGGGCTAGCAGCTCTTGAATCAAGGCGCGCGTGGCCCAGGGTTGTGTGGCGCCGCTTTGCATGTTTTGAAAAGCCCAGCCCAGGCGTGGTTCCAGTTCCGGGCCGAGCACGCAGGCGAGGATGTCGTATTCGACATGGGAGAGGCCGAAACCCAACGTGACCTCCCAGATGCCGCCCGGGTCGCGCAGGACGTTGACCTGCGCCTGCAACTCGCGCAGGCGGGCGACCTCGGCGTCGTTCACCGGCTCGCCGTGGCGGTTGCGCGATAGGCACCAGACCAGGAAATCCAGGCGCTGCCACTCGGCATCGAAGGCGGCGATCTGTGGGGTGGTGGGTAGGGGCGCGTTCATTCGGCTCTACCCTGCGTGCAGGCTGATCAACAACGGGTTGGAGCGCACGCTGAGCACGGCGCCATCGCTGGCGCGGGTGTAGCTGCGCTCGGCGTAGAGCAGCATCTGGCCGACATGGTCGCTGAAGGGCAGCGTCAGTGTCTGCGCGGTGGCGCCGGTTGCGGCGTCCGGGTCGATGCTGGTGTTGGCGATCGTGGCGGCGGTGGCCGGTTCCGCGCGCTGCCAACCGTCGCTGGCGTCCCAGCTTTCCCATTGCAGGCTGACGTTGTCCCCGACCTTGCCGGCCAGCCAGACGCGCGGCGTGAAGGCGGCCAACTCGGGGCTACCCAGGGCAAAACTGAAACTTAGCGCGCACTGCCCTTGATCGACGAAGGCGATGGCGGGCGCCCAGGCCTCGGCCGCGATGTCCGGGGTCATGGCGGGGACTTCCGGGGCCGCGCCGGTATTCGTCGGCGTGACCGAATCCATCGTCGCGCGCGCCTCGAGGCTCACTCCGCCCGCCAGCGGCGAGGCGATCGCGGGCACTGCCGGGATGATCGGCGCGAGCGAAATCTCATAGAGCACCGAGGGCCGATAGACGGTGTCGCCCTGGGTAGACCAGAGCTGGTTCAGTTGATCGAGGCCCAAGGGTTGGAACATGACCTGGATGTGGTAGTCGTCGCCATCGACGCTGAGCGTGAACACCGGTTTTTCGTGAAACACGCGGATCACCTCGCCGATCAGGCGCAAGTCGTTTTCGCCCGCGCTGATCGTGTCCTCTTCGGTAGCGAACGGGGTGATCAGGCAGAAACTGCGCAGCCAGCCGGTTTCGCCGGGCAGTATGTCCGGGAACAGGCCGGGCGGCTCGAAGCGGAAGAAGAACATATTGAGCTTGTGCGTGCTGTCGCCCGCGCCGGTGGCGGTATCCGCTGGCGTGCCCAGCACCACGGTGACCTTGCTGTGCTCGGGCGCGTTGATTTCTCCGTCCAGGTATTGGCGCATGCTCTTGCAAACCTGTGAGAGCGAGGAGACGGCCAGGGCCATGTCAGAGTCGCTTCAGGTAGTTGCGGCTGAGGAAGCCGCGATTGCCATCGCTACGGGCGACGGGCTGCGCCTGTGTTTCACGCGCGACCACGACGACATCGATGCGGCCGATCACCAGGCTCGGTTCGGCGGCGGGCGGCGCGGCGCGGAATTGCGCATCGGTTGGCGCTGGCGGT
>CAYHXK010000003.1:0-24068 GCA_964360125.1 uncultured Sterolibacterium sp. | reverse complement strand
CAGCGTCGGAATCATTGACCCGGATGGGATCTTGAACGGTTCGACGAGAAACGAACGGAGCAGGAACACTGCCAGGATCACCGGAAAGAAACTGGCGCCATACTCCACCCACCACGGGTCGCCGGCATCGGCCGCGCGCTTCTGCTTCAACCAGTAGTGGTCGGCAACCCAGATCGCCCCGGCAGCCATCAGCAACAGAAAGAGAATCAGGGCAAAATTCATAAGCGATTCCTGTAAATCATTTTGGGATCTATTTGTCGCCGACGCGCAGTACCGCAAGAAATGCTTCCTGCGGAATTTCCACGTTGCCCACTTGCTTCATGCGCTTCTTGCCGGCCTTCTGCTTTTCCAGCAGTTTCTTTTTCCGCGAGATGTCGCCGCCATAACACTTGGCCAGCACGTTCTTGCGCAAGGCCTTGATGTTCTCGCGGGCGATGATGTTCGAGCCGATCGCCGCCTGAATCGCGACGTCATACATCTGGCGCGGGATCAGCTCGCGCATCTTGGCGGCCAGCGCCCGGCCACGGAACGGGGCATTGGCGCGATGCACGATCATCGACAACGCATCGACCTTGTCGCCGTTGATGAGCACGTCCAGCTTGACCACGTCGGCGGCGCGATATTCCTTGAATTCGTAGTCGAGCGAGGCATAGCCGCGCGAGACGGACTTCAGCTTGTCGAAGAAATCCATGACTACCTCGGCCATCGGCATTTCGTAGGTTAACTGCACCTGGCGGCCGCGATACAGCAGGTTGACCTGGGCGCCGCGCTTTTGTTCGCACAGGGTGATCACCGCGCCCAGATACTCCTCCGGCACGAAAATCGTGGTGGTGATGATGGGTTCGCGAATTTCCTCGGTTTTCGAGATATCCGGCAGCTTGGCGGGATTTTCAACGAAGATTTCCTGGCCGTCGCGCAGCAATACCTGGTAGACCACTGTCGGTGCGGTGGTGATGAGGTCCTGGTCGAACTCCCGTTCCAGCCTTTCCTGGATGATCTCCATGTGCAGCAAGCCGAGGAAGCCACAGCGAAAGCCGAAGCCTAGCGCCTGCGAGACCTCCGGTTCATACTGCAGCGAGGCGTCATTGAGCTTGAGTTTTTCCAGCGAGTCGCGCAAGCCCTCGTATTCGTTCGGCTCGATCGGATATAGTCCGGCGAAAACCTGCGACTTGATCTCCTTGAACCCCGGCAAGGGCTCGGTCGCGGGATGGTCGACACGCGTCACGGTATCGCCGACCTTGGCCGCCTGGATATCCTTGATCCCGGAGATGATGAATCCGACCTCTCCCGCGGATAGCAGCTCGCGGGGTTGCGACTTGGGGGTGAATACGCCGACCTGCTCGCACAAATGGGTGCTTCCTGCCGCCATCAGTCGGATCTTGTCCTTCGGTCTTAACGTGCCGTCCACTACCCTCACCAGCATCACCACGCCGACATAGTTGTCGAACCAGGAGTCGATGATGAGAGCTTTCAGCGGTGCATTTGGATCGCCTTTGGGCGGGGGGATGCGGGCAATCACCGCCTCAAGGATATCCTCCACGCCAAGGCCGGTCTTGGCGCTGGCGAGGATGGCATCGCTGGCATCGATGCCGATCACATCCTCAATTTCCTGCCTGGCCCCGTCCGGGTTGGCTGCGGGCAGGTCAATCTTGTTCAGCACCGGGATGACATCCACGCCCAGTTCAATGGCGGTGTAGCAATTGGCCACCGTTTGCGCCTCTACGCCTTGCGAGGCATCCACCACCAGCAACGCTCCTTCGCAGGCGGAGAGCGAGCGGCTCACTTCGTAGGAAAAGTCGACGTGGCCCGGCGTATCGATCAGGTTGAGGTTGTAGACTTGGCCATCGCGCGCCTTATACGACAGCGCGGCGGTCTGAGCCTTGATGGTAATCCCGCGCTCGCGTTCGATATCCATCGAATCGAGCACCTGCGCCTCCATCTCGCGGTCGGACAAACCTCCGCAGAGATGGATGATGCGGTCGGCCAGCGTCGATTTGCCGTGGTCGATGTGGGCAATAATGGAGAAATTACGGATATGCTGCATGGGACAATAAAAAAGGTGCTTTCCAGCACCACAGAAAATATTCGGCAGGGAACTAGCGAAGCCGCTGATTTTAGCGGAATTCCGCCAGATAAGCACGGACTGTAGCGACATCCAGGAAATAATGGCAAAGCTCGCGGGCGTTGTGACCGGAGTCGGTCACCAATACCGGCACCAGTTCGTCGTAGCGCTCCACCAGGGCAGGATCTGCGTCGATATCCACAACGCTGATTTCCAGGCCTTCATCCTGCTCGCCGCGCAGGTTTTCAAGCGCGGCGAGCATGTCCTGGCAAAGGTGGCAATATTTCCTGCCGTAGAGGATCAAATGCGGCCTACTTGTTGTCACCGAGGCCTTTCACGATAATGAATACCTGGCTTTCACCTCGACGCACCAGGAGCGTGAAGGTTGCCGATTTGTCGAGCTGCCCCAGCCATTTGTTGAATTGCTCGACAGATTTGACATCCGTCTGGACTCCTTTATTGATCAGGCTGAGGATGATGTCGCCGGGACGCAGGTCGGCGCGGGCAGAGCCGTTGCGCACGTCCTCGACGACCACGCCATTTTCCAGCTTGAGCTGCTTTTTTTGCTCCGCGGTCAATTCTGAGAGGACCAATCCAAGACGGTTGGCCGCGGCGGGTTCGGCAGGCTTGCTGCGCTTGCCACCGCGCAGGACAGTTTTCTCATCGGGTATTTCGCCGATCACAACGTTCACTTCCTTGGTCGTCCCTTTTCGCCATATCTGCAACACCGATTTGCTTCCAGGCTTGGTGGCGCCAACCAGACGGGGCAGTTCGCTGGACTGGCTGACCGATTTGCCATCGAACTTGAGGATGATGTCGCCAGTCTCGATCCCGGCCTTGTCCGCCGGGGCGCCCTTTTCAACCGAATTCACCAGCGCGCCCACCGGTTTGGCCAGGCCGAAGGAGTCCGCCAAATCCTTGGTCACCTCCTGAATGACGACGCCGATGCGTCCGCGAGTGACTCTGCCACTGGTTTTCAACTGGCTTTGCACTTCCATCGCCACATCGATCGGAATAGCGAACGCCAGTCCCATGTTGCCGCCGGTTCGACTGTATATCTGCGAGTTAACCCCTACCACTTCACCCTTCATGTTGAACAAGGGCCCACCCGAATTACCGGGATTGATGGCGGCATCGGTCTGGATGAAGGGAACAATATTTTCCTGGGGCAACTCCCGCCCCTTGGCACTGACGATACCGGCGGTAACGCTGCTCTCGAAGCCAAACGGCGAACCGATGGCAACCACCCACTCGCCGACCCTGAGCCGGCTTGGATCGCCCAGCTTGGCTACCGGGAGTCCCGTCGCCTCGATCTTGATCAGGGCTATGTCGCTGCGTTTGTCGGTACCCAGTACTTTTGCCTTGTACTCGCGTTTGTCGGTCAACTTGACCAATACCTCGTCGGCGCCATCCACCACATGGGCATTCGTCAGGATATGGCCGTCGCCGCTGATAATGAAACCCGAGCCAAGAGACTTGCTTTCATGTTCGCGCGGAACGCCCGGATGCGGTTGGGGAAAAAAACGGCGGAACAACTCGAAAGCGGGATCCTTTTCGTCGAACGGAAAAGGATGCCCGAACGGGCTCCCCGGGCTGCCTCGAATGATCTGGGTAGTGCTGATATTGACCACGACCGCCCCCTGTTTTTCCACCATGTCGGTGAAATCAGGCAGTTCCTTGGCCTGGGAGAAGGCGGTCAATGAAACCAGGATCAACCAGAGTGGCAGAAAAAATTTCCTAATCATGTTTTCAAGTCCTTTATGAAACCAGTGGGAACCTGTTTGATTCGCATCGCCAGCAGCGGTTCCCCGACGACCGCTAAACGACGTTGTGCCAATCGAAGAATCCACAAACCGAGCATCAAACCAACACCTGCGCCAAGCAAAGCGACAACATCGGAAGCGGAAATTGCTGTGCCGACGGCAGTACCGGCAATCAGCAGCAGCACTGGCAATATGTAGGCCAGCAATGCCGCGCGCAGCACGGCGCCATCCGGCACGGAGATGGTAACGCTGTCACCGACCTGGGCGCCGATACGATTTGTCACCCGATAAATCAAGCGTCGTTTGGGACGCAGCGCCTGGTTCAGCAAGCCGCTGCCGCAACCGCCGGCCTCATCGCAGCGACCGCAACCGGAAACCGCCGGTTGTACCTCAACCAAGGCGTTTTCCCCTTCAATGGTGGTAACAATAGCCGTACTGTCCATGGTTTATCTTCTTTTCGACTCGATGCCGTCGCCAAGCTTTTTCAATGTGGACTGCGGCACTTCACCCATCACCACGAGCAGGTTTTCGCCTACGGCGCGGCGGTAGACATTGATGGCTCCCATGGAAACCATGCCCAGTTCCGGATTTTCCGGCAAGGTTTCGATAAACACCGAGATGGCGGCAAGTCCATCGGAAAACACTACATGAAAGTTTTCTGAATTATCCGAAGACTGTTGATACTTCATGCCTGCCAGTTTCCGGAAACCGGGCAACTGCACCTTGAATAGCCAGGCGGCCTCTTCAGCGCGGCTTTTGGTGGATTGCACATAGAGAACACGCCATTTCCTGCTCTGCGCAAGGTATTTGGATTTAAGCGCATCGCGCTCGATATTGCCGCCAATCTGAATTTGGGTAAATGCAAAGGTTTCGATTGCCTGGTTACGCTCGTTCATCAAGCCTATCTTGAGCAAGAGGCCGGTATTCACGTCTATCCACAATTGTTGGCCGTAACGCAGATCGTCCCTGGGCTCTAGAAATATGACCTGGCTCTCGCGCTCGGCAACACGGCTGACGGGTCCCTTGCGGATGGAATAATGTTCAACCAGACCGCTCAGGGAAGCCGTCAGCAAAGCCGGGAAACCACGTCCTTGACTGCGCTTTTCAATGATCAGGGTGTTGCTTTCGGGCAGGTAGCACTTCACTTCATCATTGTTACGGATTACTTCGCGCGGACTGCCATCGAGCACTTCCAGACGTTCGAGTTCTTCTCCAGCTTGAACCAGATGAGTGATGCGCGAGGTTTCCTCATGACCGAGGTTGCGATATACGAAAGTACCGCTGTAGTTCAATTTGTGTGCCGCAGTGACAGCACGCCCCAGCCAGTACAAGCCATCCTGTTGTTGTGCCTGGACTGGAAGGCACAGGAATAATACGGTGCAGCAGATGCCGCGAAGCAAGCCGCGTTTCATCGTGAGGAAGAAATGGTGCGAATGTAGCTGGCGCCGCCCTGGATGCGACTGCTCGGCGAGTAGGCTTGGTGCGCCATCAGGTATTCCTGCATGCGCTCGGAAGTGCCGGCGGCAGCCGGCTTCGCAGACTTGGCGACGAGGGGTATCGCTGTTTGGGATGCCGGCGGTGACAGCGCCAGCCAGCCCACCACAGCCACTCCGGCCAACGAAGCCGCCAGGGCGGCAACGTTGCGCAGCACGTTGGCAGACTTTCGTGCAGGCGGCGCCAATACCGTCGGCTCTCCGTGCAGACCAGCCATGACACTAAATGTGAGATTCGTCGCCAATCCGGGGGTATTCCGCAAGGCATCGCCGATCAATAGATAGCGATCCCAAGTGGAACGTAATTCCTCGTCATTGTGCAGCGCTGTCAAAACAGTCTGGAGCCGTTGCGTTTCGAGTTCATTGTCAAGCAGGCAAGAGATTTCAGTCTTCATCGAAGTGCACCATTCAGTTGTCTTTACCAACGTTTATCGGGCGCGGTATCCAGCAACGGCTTGAGTTTTTCCGCAATCGCCTCGCGCGCGCGAAAAATTCTTGAACGCACCGTACCGATCGGACATTCCATGATTTTTGCGATTTCCTCGTAGCTCATGCCGTCGATCTCGCGCAACATGATGGCATTGCGCAAATCATCCGGCAGCATGTCCATCGCGGCATTCACCGTATCGCCGATCTGTTTTGACATCAATAACTTTTCGGGAGTGTTGTTGTCACGCAACATCTCGCTGTCATCAAAACCTTCCGCATCCTCGCTGTCGAATTCCGTGGTCGTCGGAGCACGGCGACTTTTGGAAGCCAAGTAATTCTTCGCAGCATTGATGCCTATCCGATAGAGCCAAGTGTAAAAAGCGCTATCGCCCCGGAAGCCCGGTAAAGCACGGTAAGCCTTGATAAAGGCCTCCTGTGCCACATCCTCGACTTCAGCCGGATCGCGGATCAATCGCGACAGCAGGCGCGCCAACTTGCGTTGGTACTTCGAGACCAGCAGGCCGAAAGCCTGCTTGTCTCCCTGTTGGACGCGCTCGACCAGTATCTGGTCAGCTTCGCGGTCTCCCATCGGCGGGCTTGGTGAGTTGTTAGAATGACCTGCCAAGTATACCCGATGCCCAAACATTCGCCCCGCAAGCATTGCAGCCGACGCACCGTCCTTGAACCGGTAAAACGCCCATGTTCCCGAAAGATCCAACCCAGCCCGGCATCAATCGCTACTGCAAAAGACAGCACAGTCGGGAAATAGTTCAGTTCTGAATAAGGACTTACCGCGGTGGCAAGCTCCAGAATCGCACATGATATAGTTCCCTCTTGAACTCCTGCTGGATAAACCGTGCTTAATTTCGATGTTCTGATTCTCGGCAGCGGACTCGCCGGTCAGTCTTTGGCGCTGCGGCTCGCAGCGCAGCGACGCGTTGCCCTGGTAACCAAGAAGATGCTGGAGGATTCGGCATCAGGCTGGGCACAGGGCGGGATTGCCGCGGTACTCGATGCGGCCGACTCTAATGAAGCCCATATCCAGGACACCTTGACCGCCGGCGCCGGTCTCTGCGATGTTGAAGTTACGCGCTTCGTCGTCGAGCATGGCAGAAGCGCCATCGAGTGGCTGATAAATCAGGGGGTACACTTTACCCGTGATGTTTCGACGCCGCTTGGCTACCATCTGACGCGTGAGGGCGGACATAGCCACCGGCGCGTATTTCACGTTGCCGACGCTACCGGCGCCGCGGTACAGGAAACCCTTACAGACAAGATACGGCGCCATCCGAATATCGCGGTTTTCGAACGCCACATTGCGGTCGACCTGATCACCGGCGCAAAACTAGGGCGATCGCAACTGGGCTGTGTCGGCGCCTATGTACTGGATATCGAGGGAGACCGGGTGCTGACTTTCAGTGCCAGCCACACGGTACTGGCCACCGGCGGCGCCGGCAAAGTCTATCTTTACACCACTAATCCAGACACCGCTACCGGCGACGGCATCGCCATGGCATGGCGCGCCGGTTGCCAGGTATCGAATATGGAATTCGTGCAATTCCACCCGACTTGCCTCTACCATCCCCAAGCCAAGTCGTTTTTGATTTCCGAGGCAGTGCGCGGCGAAGGCGGACTGTTACGCCTACCCGACGGCACCCGCTTCATGCTCGAACACGACCCACGTGCCGAACTGGCGCCGCGCGACATCGTAGCCCGCGCCATCGACTTCGAGATGAAAAAACGCGGTCTCGATTGTGTCTTTCTCGACATCACGCACAAACCCGCGGACTTTCTGCTCGAGCATTTTCCGACCATCCATGCGCGCTGCCTGGAGTTCGGCATCGACATCACCCGCGATCCTATCCCGGTAGTCCCTGCAGCCCACTATACCTGCGGCGGTGTCGTCACCGACCTCAACGCCCGTACCGATCTGCCAGGCCTGTATTCAATCGGTGAAACAGCCAGCACCGGATTGCACGGCGCCAACCGGCTGGCCAGCAATTCTTTACTGGAATGCCTGGTTTTTGCCGAGGCTGCGGCACAGGACATTCTTGTTGCTGCGCCGCGTCAGTTGCCGCAGCTACCAGCATGGGACGAGAGCCGGGTAACCGATGCCGACGAGGAAATCGTCATCTCCCACAACTGGGATGAATTGCGCCGTTTCATGTGGGATTATGTCGGCATCGTCCGGACCAACAAGCGACTGGAACGCGCACTGCATCGCATCCGCTTGCTGGAGCGCGAAATCGACGACTATTACGCCAATTTCCGCGTCACCAACGACTTGATCGAACTGCGCAACCTGGTGCTGACCGCTCACCTGATCGTGCGCTGCGCGGAACGCCGCCACGAAAGTCGCGGCCTGCACTTCAGCCGCGATTACCCGGATCAGTTTCCGCAAGCGCAGGATACCGTGCTGCGCCCGCCACGCCGGCGATAATTTCGACCCTCGCTTAGTCCCTTAGTCCATTACCGCCTGCCAGCGCAACCATAGACGCAACTGGCGGAAATCCTCGTCATTCAGCGCATCCGGCATCACCACCAGCACTTCGATGCGCTTTCCATGCCGAAGAAGCACTACGCATAGCCATGCGGTTACCGTCGTATGCGGATGAATCCTGGCCTCTCCAGATTCCTCATTGCTGCGGTAGTACTCCAACCGGCCGTCGCTGCGCAGCGTCAGCCGGGCAATCCGCCGCAAGTCATGCAAACTGCGCAGGTTTCGCCATGCGGAAATGCCGATGGCCAGCAGTAAGGTCGGCTTCACCCAGATGGGCAAGACGATGGCGATGACCACTATCAAGGCAGCGGCATGCGCCAGCAGCAACAATAATGCAAGTTGTCGGGAGGGCTGCAGCGTCAGGACAACAGGCAGCTGCATGGCCGCCGACGCTCAGGTCAGATGCGCCGCAGCGCCAATGCGCCGTTGGTGCCGCCGAACCCGAAGGAGTTGGAAAGAGCGACTCGTATTTCCATCTTGCGCGCAGTGTTGGCGCAATAATCGAGGTCGCACTGTTCGTCCTGGTTGAAAATGTTGGTGGTCGGAGGTGAAATCTGGTGGTGCAGCGCCAATGCCGTAAACACCGCCTCGACGCCGCCGGCGGCTCCCAGCAGGTGTCCGGTCATGGATTTGGTGGAATTGACCACCAGCTTCTTGGCGTGGTCGCCGAAGCAGCGCTTGACCGCGACTGTCTCCGCAAGGTCGCCCAGCGGCGTTGATGTACCGTGGGCATTGATATAATCGACCTCATCGAGGTTGGCGCCGGCGTTTTTCAGGGCATTGACCATGCAACGCCGTGCCCCGTCGCCATCCTCCGCCGGCGCGGTCATGTGGTAAGCATCGGCGCTCATGCCGTAACCGGCAACTTCGGCATAGATCACGGCGCCGCGTGCCTTGGCGTGTTCGTATTCCTCCAGTACCAGAATGCCTGCGCCCTCGCCCAGCACAAAACCGTCACGATCCTTGTCCCAAGGGCGGCTGGCAGTGGCGGGATCGTCGTTACGGGTAGACAGCGCCCGTGCCGAAGCGAAACCGCCAATCGCCAAGGGCGTCACGGTCGATTCGGCGCCGCCACAGACCATCACGTCGGCATCGCCGTACTCGATGATGCGCGCCGAATCGCCTATGCAATGCGTCGCCGTGGTGCAGGCTGTCACCATCGCCAGATTCGGCCCCTTCAGGCCAAACATGATTGAGACATGGCCTGCGATCATGTTGATAATGGTGCTGGGAATGAAGAACGGCGATATCTTGCGCGGCCCGCCGGCGAGATATTCGTTATGCGTCGCCTCGATTTCCTGCAGTCCACCAATCCCAGAGCCGATATTCACGCCAATACGCTCGGCATTCCCGGGGGTGACTTCGATGCCCGAATCCTTGAAGGCCTGGATACTCGCAGCCATGCCGTAATGGATGAAAGTATCCATGCGGCGGGCTTCTTTTGCCGATAAATAGGCAGTGACATCAAAATTCCTGACCTCGCCGGCAATCCGCGCCGAAATGGCGCTCGCGTCAAAGCGCGTAACCGGGCCTATGCCGGAACGTCCGGCGATCAGGTTGCCCCATGCTTCCGGGACGGTATTGCCGACCGGCGAAACAATGCCAAGACCGGTAACAACGACTCTGCGACGCGGCAAGGAGGACTCCCGATTGTAGTTTGGCTATTGGGGATGACAGGAAATACAACTTTACTTCTTGACGTGACCGTTAACGTAGTCGATGGCTTGCTGCACGTTAGTGATTTTCTCGGCATCTTCGTCCGGGATTTCGCACTCGAATTCCTCTTCGAGGGCCATCACCAATTCGACCGTGTCGAGTGAATCGGCGCCAAGGTCGTCGACAAATGATGATTCGTTCTTGATTTCGGATTCATTGACGCCCAACTGCTCGGCGACGATTTTCTTGACGCGTTGTTCTATGTTCTCCATGAACTACTCCTTCCCTGTTATTGGGTGTGATGAATAAGTGAGGCATTTTACCAGAAGGACGACGCCAGACGAAGCTCATCGTACCTCATGTCATGTACATCCCGCCATTGACGTGCAAAGTCGTGCCGGTGACATAGCTTGCACCCGGTCCGGCGAGAAAAGCCACGGCGGCGGCGATCTCGTTTGCCTGGCCGAGTCGCCCGAGCGGGATCCTTTGCAGCAGCGCCTCGCGCTGTACTTCCGGTAGCGCCCTGGTCATGTCGGTATCGATGAAACCTGGGGCAACACAGTTTACCGTAATGTTACGGCTGCCGAGTTCCTGCGCCAACGCTCGCGTCATTCCGGCAACTCCGGCTTTGGCGGCGGCATAGTTGGCTTGTCCGGGGTTGCCTGAACTGCCCACTACCGAAGTGATATTGATAATCCTGCCATGCCGCGCTTTCATCATGCCGCGCATCACCAACTTGGCCAGACGAAAGGCTGCCTTGAGATTGGTGTCGATCACCGCATCCCACTCGTCATCTTTCATGCGCATGGCAAGATTATCGCGAGTAATGCCGGCGTTGTTGACCAGGATGCCGACAGATCCGTATTTTTTCTCGATCTCACCGATCAAGACTTCGCATGCTGCGGCGTCGGTTACGTTGAGTACCGCACCCCAGCCAGGAAATCCGGCTTGAGCAAGGCCATGTTGAATATCCGCGGCGCCCTCTACAGTCGTCGCGGTGCCGATGACCGTAGCGCCCTGCCCAGCCAGTTCCAGTGCAATCGCGCGACCGATGCCGCGCGAGGCGCCGGTAACAAGAGCAATCTTTTCTGAAAGCATGTGAGTTCCCTTTATTCCCTGCTTACGGCCAATGCCGCCAAAGCTGTCTCCATGCCGGCAAGATCAGCCATCGGAGCGCCGACCACACCATCGACGCAACGCTTGACCAGACCGGCCAACACTTTGCCAGGACCGCATTCGTAGATGTGGCTGACGCCAAAAGTCGCCATGGTTTGCATGGTCTCGACCCAGCGTACCGGTGCTGCAGCTTGGCGCACCAAGGAATCCTTGATCAATATCGGATCCGTCAGGCAAAAAACGTCGACATTATTGACCACCGGGATGATTGGCGCAGTGACAGTCAAGTCCTCCAGGCGCTGCTTGAGTTTATCCGCCGCAGGCTGCATCAGCGCACAGTGGAACGGCGCCGACACGGCCAGCATCACGGCACGCTTGGCGCCTCGGGCTTTGCAGGCATCCGCGACACGCTGCACCGCTGCGGCATGGCCGGCTATGACGATTTGCTCCGGCGTATTGAAATTCACTGCCTCGACAATCTGTCCCTGCGCGCATTCGACGCAAGCGGACTGCACCGTGGCGGCGGGGAGACCGAGAATCGCCGCCATCCCCCCTTCTCCCTCGGACACGGCTTCCTGCATGGCCTTGGCGCGAAATTCAACCAGCGGCACGGCGTCGCGAAAGGCAATTGCCCCGGCCGCGACCAACGCAGCATACTCGCCAAGGCTGTGGCCCGCCAGCAGATCCGGTGTTGGGCCGCCCTTGGCCAGCCATAAGCGGTAGGCGGCGATGTCGGCAGTGAGCATCAGCGGTTGGGTGACGACGGTCTGATTCAGTGCCTCGGCCGGCCCCTCCGCAACCAGTTGCCACAGGTCGCGACCCAGCGCGTCCGAAGCTTCGGCGAAAGTATCTCGAATCAGACTGCTTTCGCCGTAGGCGCCCATCATGCCGATGGATTGGGAGCCCTGGCCGGGGAAAACGAGTGCGAATTTCATGTCGGAAAGTGATTTGTCTCTTCGATCAAAACCGGAGCAGTGCAGCACCCCAGGTAAAGCCGCCGCCGACACCCTCAAGCAGCAGCACATCGCCGCGCTTGATGGTGCCGGCGCGAACCGCGTCATCCAATGCCAGGGGGATAGAGGCGGCGGAAGTGTTGCCGTGTCGATCGACGGTGACGATGACTTTCTCGACCGGCAAACCCAGTTTCTTCGCCGTCGCATTCATGATGCGGATGTTTGCCTGATGAGGAATCAACCAGTCGATCTGTTCCGCCTTCATTCCAGAGGCATCGAGCACTTCGTGGGCAACTTCGGCCAATACCTTGACGGCGACCTTGAATACCGCCTGGCCATCCATCTTCAGAAAAGGCGAGCCGATCACCTTTCCTCCGCTCACCTGACCCGGCACCGAGAGTATGTTGCTGTAGCTGCCGTCGGCATGCAATGCCGTGGAGAGTATGCCTGGATCAGGGCTGGCTTCGAGCACCACTGCACCGGCGCCATCGCCGAACAGGACACAGGTGCTGCGGTCATTCCAATCGAGAATACGCGAAAACACTTCGGCGCCGACGACCAATGCACAACGATGCGAACCGGAGCGGATGAATTTATCCGCCAGCGTCAGAGCGTAAGCGAAACCGCTGCAGACCGCCTGTACATCGAAAGCCGCGGCGCCATTCTTGATACCGAGTTTGCTTTGCAACAAGGCAGCACTGCTGGGAAATACGTAATCCGGGGTGGAGGTGGCGAGAATGATCAGGTCGATGTCGTCTGCAACCCGGCCGGCTGCCTCAATAGCCCGCAGGCTGGCAGCCAATGCCAGATCGCTGGCGCTGACATGCGCCTCGGCGAGATGGCGAAAGCGAATACCGGTGCGTTCGACGATCCAGCGATCGGAGGTATCGATACCGCGCGCCACCAGATCGTCGTTGCTCACCGGCTTACCGGGAAGATAGCTGCCGGTACCGGTAATACGGGAAAAAACCGGCAGACTGCTCATGTCGCGGCGGACTGCAGCGCCATGCGGGCGGCGATACGTTGCGGGAGTTGGTTGCGGACGGCCTCGGCGGCACGCTCAAGGGCATAGCGAAAAGCCAGCGCATCGGCCGAACCATGGCTCTTGACGACGATACCCTTGAGGCCGAGCAGGCTGGCGCCGTTGTAGCGGCGGGGGTCGAAGCGGTGCTTGAAGGCATTGATGACCGGCAACGCCACCACTGCGGCCATGCGGGTGAGAAGGCTGCGCTTGAATTCCTCGCGCAGGGCGGCGCTGATCATGTGGGCCAGGCCTTCCGAGGCCTTCAGCGTGACGTTACCGACGAAACCGTCGCAAACCACCAGATCCACCGTGCCCTTGTAGATATCGTCGCCCTCGACGTTGCCATAGAAATTGAGATCGCTCGCCCTGAGCAGTTCGCCGGCGCGTTTGACGCTCTCGCAACCCTTGATATCTTCCTCGCCGATATTCAGCAGACCGACACTCGGCCGCTCCTTGTGTTCAAGCGCGGAAACCAGCATGGAACCCATGATGCCGAACTGTAGCAGATGCTCCGGCTGGCAATCGACGTTGGCGCCAAGATCGAGCATATAGGTATAGCCGTTGAGGGTCGGCACGATGCCGGCGATGGCCGGACGGTCGATGCCCGGCAAAGTCTTCAGAACGAAGCGTGAAATCGCCATCAAAGCCCCGGTATTGCCGGCGGAAAGCGCTGCCTGCGCCTCCCCGCTCTTCACCATTTCGGCAGCGACACGCATCGAGGAATCCTTCTTGCCGCGCAGGGCTGTGGCGACCGGTTCATCCATTCCTATCTGCTCGCTGGCATGGCGAACGGCGATGCGCGCGCCGAATTCATGCGCGGACTGACCGAGGATCGGCAGCAAATCCTCCTGCCGACCGACCAGGATCACTCCGCAATCAGCATCACGGCGCAGAAAATCGAGGGCGGCAGGCACCGTTACCGAGGGGCCATGGTCGCCACCCATGCAATCGATGGCCAGTGTGACCGTCATCGTGGAATATGTGGCGTAGCGTAGAGTTTAAAGCGACAGGAACGACGGCTAGCAATGCGCTAGCGACATCCGGGCGCTAGCGTTGCCGATATTACTCGCTCTTGCTCTTGGTGACTTTCTTGCCGCGGTAATAGCCGCTTGGGCTGATGTGGTGACGCAAATGCACCTCGCCGGTGATTGGCTCTACGGCCAACGGAGGAGCCGAAAGGAAATCGTGGGCGCGATGCATGCCGCGCTTGGAGGGTGATTTTTTATTCTGCTGGACAGCCATGTTGATGCTCCTTCAAAAATTATTCAGTGACTCAATCAGTTCGATTCAGTGCTTCATTAACTGCGCCAGCTTAGCAAATGGCAAAAGCGCAGCGCTATCATCGTCATGAACCGGCAGCATGCAGGATTCGTGACGCGGTGCAATCGGCACGGCAAGCACCACCTCGTCCTCAATCAACGGCAGCAACGGCTGTTCGCCCAATGCCTCGATCGGGTCGGCCCGATCATCTTCCAGTGCCTCGTCCGGCCATGCAGCACCCGGCGCTATCAAATGTAAAATGCTCTTGATATTCAAGTTAAATGGCAGCGCTGTAAGACAACGCTGGCATACAAGATGCAATTCGCCGGATACCTCGATTACCAAAAATGGCTCGCGACCCGCATCGTACTCACCATGCACTACCCAAGCCAGCGTTCCGCCATTGTCTGCCAGGACATCGGTCAAACGCTGCAACATATGCACCGGGACGTCCCCGGCCAAACGCCGTCCTTCGCGCGCAAATTCAAGGCTATCGATGCGAATATCGCC
Source organism: uncultured Sterolibacterium sp. (assembly GCA_964360125.1). Classification (GTDB taxonomy): domain Bacteria; phylum Pseudomonadota; class Gammaproteobacteria; order Burkholderiales; family Rhodocyclaceae; genus JACRAR01. Next base: position 9,302 of record CAYHXK010000003.1, on the reverse strand, counting down.
GAGTTGCTGCATACTCAGTCGCGACATAAACCGCGCATGATATTATTTTTCTCATTCCCAGTCAAAACAAGCATATCTCCAGCCATCCCATGAAGTCCTCAACCAATTCCCGACTGCCCTCGAAATTGCGCCTGATTCTCGCCTCCACCTCGTTGTTTCGGCGCGAATTATTGTCACGCCTGCAAATCCCGTTCGAGACAGTCTCCCCGCAAACCGACGAAACCGCGCTGCCCGGAGAAGCCCCTCCAGCTACCGCCGAACGGCTGTCTTTGGCCAAGGCACAAGCCGTGGCGGCAAGCTTTCCAGACGCCCTGATCATCGGTAGCGATCAGGTTGCCTACTGCGGCGAGCAAATTTACGGCAAGCCTGGAACCAGACAGAATGCCATAAATCAGCTCCAATCAATGCGCGGAAAAGAGGTCGTTTTCCACACCGGCTTGTGCTTGCTGAATGCGGCCACAGGCCGGGCGCAGGTGCGCGGGGTACGGACCGAAGTACGCTTTCGCGACCTTTCAGATGCCGAAATCGAGCGCTATCTCGAGCATGAGGATGCCCTTAACTGCGCCGGCAGCGCCAAATCCGAAGGACTGGGCATTGCTCTGCTCGAATACCTGCGCGGCGACGATCCCAACGCCCTGATCGGACTCCCGCTGATAGCCTTGTGCGAAATGTTGCGGGCTGAGGGGGTTCTCCTGCCCTAGCGCAAGGATTTAATGCAACATTAGTCGGCCGAAAGCGTTGGCGGCCCCCTCCGCCATGTCGGCGCCGAAGCGGCTGGCAAATTTCTCGGCAAGGTTCTGCTTGACTGTGTAGTCGCGGATGTCCTCGGCCTTGATCACCTCCCGTGCCACCGACTCCACCGTCCCGTAGGCATCGGCCAAGCCCATCTCGATGCTCCTGGACCCGGTCCACATCAGGCCGCTGAACATTTCCGGGCTCTCCTTGAGGCGTTTGCCGCGGCCCTTGCGCACGACATCGACAAACTGCTGGTGAATTTCCCCCAACATCTGCTGCGCATACTCTTTGTGATTCTCATCCTGCGGCGAAAATGGATCGAGGAATCCTTTGTTCTTGCCCGCCGTCAGCAGGCGCCGCTCGACACCCAGCTTTTCCATGCTGCCGGTGAAGCCGAAGCCGTCCATCAACACGCCGATGGAACCAACGATGCTGGCCTTGTCGACAAATATCTTGTCGGCGGCTGCGGCCACGTAGTAACCACCGGATGCGCAGATATCCTCGACCACCGCATAGATCGGGATATTTGGATGGATTCCGCGCAGACGGCCTATCTCGTCGTTAATGATGCCCGACTGCACCGGGCTGCCTCCAGGGCTGTTGATGCTCAGGATTACACCCTGCGTTCCCTTGTCCTCAAATGCCGATTGCAGCGCGGCCATCACGCGCTCGGCGCTGGCATCGCCCTTCGCCTGGATCACGCCGTTCAACTGCACCAGAGCAGTATGTTTCTTGCCATCGGCCAACTTGTCTGCCGATCCGCCCCAATCGATGATCAACGCCAGCACTACTCCAAGATAAGCGAAGCCCAGCAGTTTGAAGAAGATCCCCCAGCGTCGACTGCGGCGTTGCTCGGTTATCCCTTGCAGGGCGATTTTTTCAAGGGCATTGCGTTCCCAGTTCGGGTCTTTGTGCGGGGTTTCCATGCGCGTCATTCTTTCAGGTAAATGTTGCCATCGCGCTCGACGACGGCGATAGGCGTGAGTCCCTTGCCGTTACAAGGCCCTCCCTGGCAACGGCCGTTTTCGGGGGCATACAGGGCGCCATGCGTTGAACAAATCAAGTATAAACCGGAATCGTCAAAAAACCTGCCCGGCTGCCAATCGAGTTCGACGCGCACATGTCCGCAACGGTTCAAATATGCATGCACTTTGCCAGCGTAACGGACGACAAATGCCGATATCGAAACACCTTGACTCTCCAGCGAAAAACGCACGCCGTCGCCGCCTTCGAGCAACTCCCTGCCGGAACAGATCAGGCGTTCGTCATCAGCCATGCATGCATTTCCGCCACGGTTTCCGCACACAGCAGTGGCGCCTCGATCTCCAGAGTTGCGCGCGGATGAGCCCCATAAGCCACCGCCAGCGCCGGGACATGGGCATTCCTGGCCATCAGGAGATCATGCGTGGTATCGCCTATCATCAGCGTGCTTTCAGGCGCCACATCGAATTCCTCCATGAGTTCCAGGAGCATCTGCGGATGCGGCTTGGAGTGACATTCGTCGGCACAACGGGAGCCATGGAAGTGCGGCTGCAATCCGCTACTGTTGAGCGCCCGATCCAGGCCAATGCGGCTCTTGCCGGTTGCGACAGCCAGCAGAAAGCCCGCCTCGCCCAGCGCGCTGACCAAAGCGTAAGCTCCCTCAAACAAAGCCAGTTCATGATCGCGCGACAGGTAATGATGGCGATAGCGTTCGGCCACCTCATGGTAGCGCGCCGGATCCAGTTCCGGCAGTGCGCCACGCAAAGCGTCCTGCAAGCCCAGGCCGATAATGTGACGTGCCTGGTCGTCGCTAGGCGGTGCTATCGCCAGATCGCGACAAGACGCCTGAATTGAGGCTACGATAGCCGCGGCGGAGTCCATCAAGGTGCCGTCCCAGTCGAACACGATCAGCTCAAAACGCTTGGCCACTGATTTCTCCAAATTCTCTCTTTTCATTTCGATCCATGCCAGCCAGAAAATCGCGCAATTCTTTCGGCAATGGCGCTTTCAGCGATATTTCCTGTTCACCAACGGGGTGGCGAAAATCCAATTTTGCCGCATGCAGGAACATGCGTTTCAAACCGGCCTTTTGCAAATCCTTGTTGAGCGGAAAATCGCCATACTTGTCGTCCCCTGCCAGCGGGAAACCGAGATGCGCCAGATGCACGCGTATCTGATGGGTCCGACCGGTCTTTAGTTCCACTTCCACCAGGCTGAAGTTTTCCCAGCGGGCAACCAGGCGAACGATGCTGTGCGCCTCCTTGCCCTCGGAAGAAACACTCACGCGTCGTTCGCCCTCGCTGGCCAAGTACTTGAGCAGCGGCAAGCGTACATGCTGCAAGGCATTGCACCAACGTCCCTTGACCAGGGCCAGGTAACGCTTGTTGATGGCGCCGTCGCGAAAAGCATCATGCAACTTGGTTAAAGCCGAGCGTTTCTTGGCCACGATCAAAAGTCCCGAAGTCTCCCGGTCGAGACGGTGGGCCAATTCCAGCATGCGCGCCTCGGGGCGTTGCCGGCGCAGCTGCTCAATGACACCATAGCTCACGCCGCTGCCGCCATGCACCGCGACGCCGGCCGGCTTATCGATCACCAGCAGCGCATCATCTTCATAGGCAATGTCGAACTCGCGTGCGGGTATCACTGCCGGTCCGCTCTGAGTCTGATTCACCGCGATCCGGATCGGCGGCATGCGCACGACGTCACCCGACTGCAGGCGATATTCCGGTCCGACCCTGCCCTTGTTGACGCGCACCTCGCCGCTTCTCAGGATGCGGTAAATGTGGCTTTTCGGCACGCCTTTGCAGGTACGCAGCAGGAAATTGTCTATCCGCTGGCTGGCGGCTTCCTCGCCGACTTCCAGCCAAGTCGCAGAATCTTTGCTTAAGCCCTTCATTTGCAATATACTGATCTCCGGTTTGCCGTCCCTAGGCAAGCGTGCCCGACCACCCGAGGAGGTGACGGCGGCGCGCCAGGGGCGTTGCCGGCAATCGTTTCCGCCGTTGTTACTATTAACCGGCCCAAGCGATTCCAGCCCGGCATTGAACGGGGATTGAATTCTGAAATCGGGATTAATTCATCGAACACCAAGAATGGTGTGAGATTATCGCCCACCCGCACAGCAAACCCCCAAGGTTATTTCGCTCACCAGAAGTAGCGATGGTACTTGATTTGCGCGCACCCAGCACCGCAAGAATGCCGGGCCCCGAGACAGCGGTTTACCGCAGCCTCGGGGCAGCTTAAAGAAGACGAACACGACAATTGGTTTGCCCGAGGCAACAGATACCCATGCCCCAGATCCTGCAATACCTGATGCCGACTGCCCAGCCCTACAGCTGAGCTAAAAGTTTGTCCTGCCCGTGCCGTGCGCGCGGGGAGCACACATGAAACGCATGTTATTCAATGCGACGCAGGCCGAGGAACTCCGCGTCGCGATTGTCGATGGTCAGAAACTGATCGACCTCGACATCGAATCGGCCAATAAAGAGCAACGCAAGAGCAACATCTACAAAGCGATCATCACCCGTCTTGAGCCCAGCCTCGAGGCTGCCTTCGTCGATTACGGCTCCGACCGCCATGGCTTCCTGCCGTTCAAGGAAGTCTCCCGTTCCTATTTCAAATCGGACATCGAACCCGGCAAGGCCCGCATCCAGGACGCTCTCCATGTCGGACAGGAAATTATTGTCCAGGTCGACAAGGACGAGCGCGGCAACAAGGGCGCGGCACTGACCACCTTCATCTCCCTGGCCGGGCGCTACCTGGTATTGATGCCGAACAATCCGCGCGGCGGCGGCGTCTCGCGGCGCGTCGAGGGCGAGGAGCGCCAGGAACTGCGCGAAATCATGGACCAGCTGGAAGTACCGGCGAGCACCAGCCTGATCGCGCGCACCGCCGGCATCGGCCGTAGCTTCGAGGAATTGCAGTGGGACCTCAACTACCTGCTGCAGCTCTGGGGCGCCATCGAAGGCGCCGCCAATTCACAGAAAGGCGCTTTCCTCATCTACCAGGAATCGAGCCTGGTGATCCGCGCCATTCGCGACTACTTCCATCCGGAAATCGGCGAAATATTGATCGATACCGACGACGTTTTCGACCAGGCGCACCAGTTCATGTCGCATGTGATGCCTGGCAACGTCTCCCGCGTCAAGCGCTACCGCGACGACGTGCCGCTGTTTTCCCGCTTCCAGATCGAGCACCAGATCGAGTCGGCCTACTCGCGCCAGGTCACCCTGCCTTCCGGCGGCGCCATCGTGATCGATCATACCGAGGCGCTGGTGTCGGTGGACGTCAACTCCGGCCGCGCCACCAAGGGCGCCGACATCGAGGAAACCGCCTTCAAGACCAACCTCGAAGCCGCCGACGAGACTGCCCGCCAGTTGCGCCTGCGCGACCTGGGCGGCCTGATCGTGATCGACTTCATCGACATGGAAAGCACGCGCAACCAGCGCGAAGTCGAAAACCGGCTGCGCGACGCCCTGCACTTCGACCGCGCCCGCGTCCAGACCGGCAAGATCAGCCGCTTCGGGCTGCTCGAATTGTCGCGCCAGCGCCTGCGTCCGACCCTCGCCGAAACCAGCTACATCCCCTGCCCGCGTTGCAACGGCACCGGCCACATCCGTTCCACCGAATCCTCGGCGCTGCATATCCTGCGCATCCTCGAAGAAGAGGCGATGAAGGAAAACACCGGCGCCCTGCACTGCCAGATGCCGGTCGACGTCGCCACTTTCCTGCTCAACGAAAAGCGCGCGGATATCGCCAAGATCGAAATGCGGCACAAGGTCAATCTGGTGCTGATCCCCAACATCCACCTCGAAACGCCCCAGCACACCATCGTGCGTTTGCGGCATGACCAGCTCAACCTGGAAGAACTCGTCCTGCCGAGCTACAAGATGGTCGAAGGCCCGGCTGAGGAATCCTACACGCCCCCATCGGCGCAGACCGAGATCAAGCCGGCGCGCCAGGAAGCCGCCGTCAAGGGCATCACGCCAGGCCAGCCGGCGCCCATCGTCGAGCCAAAGACAACTGCCAAGACCGCGCCGGAAACCCTTGCAATGAGCGAAGGCGGCATCATCGCCAAAATCATTTCCTGGTTTGGCGGCAACAAGAAAGCCGAGCCTGCGGTGGTTGAAGAGAAGGCCGGCCGCCCACGCCGCGAAGCTCGCGAGCCGCGCGGCGAAGGCCGCGGCGATGCACGCCGAGGCGGCCGCAATCGTCCTGGACGCGAAGGTGGCCAGCGTAGCGAGGCACGTCCCCCGCGCAGCGAAGCTCAGCCGCAAGCGGACAAGGCCGAAGGACAACGCGAACCGCGCCGGGGCCGGGGTGAAAAGCGCGAGGATCGTCCGACCGGGGAAGCGCGTGAACCACGTGAGATGCGCGAACCCCGCGAACCCCGTCCACCGCGCACCCCTAAAGCACAACCGGCAGAGCAGGCCGGCGTCGCCGCCGAGGTTGCCGCAACCGTTGCCTCCTCAGGGGAAACGGAAGTCACGCAAGCCAAGGAAAATCAACGCGCCCGGAGAGGCCGTCGCGGCAGTCGCAGCGAACGCGGAGAAAAGCGCACCGAGGAAATCGGCGCGGAACAGAATCTGGATTCGGTCCAGGAATTGGCCCCGTTGCCTGTTGCAGAACTGCCGCAGATCATGGCGGAACCTGCTTCAGCTGCACCATCCTTTGCGGCTCCTGCTCCTGCTTCAGCTGCAAGCGTTACACCACCTCCCACACCTCAGACGCCAGACTTGTTCACTGCCGAGCCTGTGGTTCCGCCTCCCACTGAACCAGTCGAAGCTCAACTCCCAGTGTTCATGCCTGCCTCGTTGCCTATCGTGGTTACGCCGCAACCGGTCGTTGCCGTTCCGGCGCCACGCATGGAAGTAGAAGCAACCGCGCCTGCGGAGCCCACGCCAGGGGCGCCCATGGCGCCGGCTACGCCACCTGCAAATCTTTCCGCTACTCTGGAACAGGCAGGCCTGGTGCTGATCGAAACCAGCAGCAGCATCCATCCCGCGGTCGCCGCAGCCTCTAGCCTCCAGCCGCTCGGCCGCAAACCGAGACCGCCGGTGGCGATCCCTGACGAGCCGCTGCAACTGATGGAAACCAGGAAGGGCTAAGCTGCCGAGCAGTTAAAACGGCATGTGGAGCAAGAAACGAAGACGGACGCACCAGCGTCCGTCTTCATTTTCGCTGCAAGCTGAGCCAATGGTCGATCAGGCCGTTCGCCGCGGCTTCGGCCAGATCGAGTACATGGTCGAAGCCATCCAGACCGCCATAGTAGGGATCGGGGACCTCTTCTTCGTCGCAAAGACCGGCATAGTCGAGAAACAGTCCCAGCTTGTGCTGCAGGCCTGGCGGACAGGCTTGCCGGAGCAGATGCAGGTTGTCGCGATCCATCGCCAGGATCAGGTCGAAGCGCACGAAATCCGCCGCATCGATCTGCCGCGCACGCAAGCTTGCAAGATCATAACCGCGCAGCTTTGCAGCCAATTGGCTGCGCTGGTCGGGCGGGTTTCCAACATGGTAGGCGTGGGTGCCGGCGGAATCGAGTTCGAAGCGATGTGCCTGACCTATGCGTTCGACCAATGTTTGCATCACAGCCTCAGCGGTCGGCGAACGACAAATATTGCCCATGCAAACGAAAACAATCCTGAGTTTCTCGGGAGATGTTGAATTAGTGTGTTCCAGCCGCCTCGCATCGCTGCTCATGGACATGCCTCTCTGCCGCTGTACGAATCCGCTCGCTGGATAAAGCAATACTCCGGGAGCAGACCTGACATCGGTTAGCAAAATAGCATTGTAAATTCCCAGATACCCAATTGGACGGTGGAATCACGCCAACCCAACTGCCTCTTGAATAAATCCGCCACTTTACTGAAATTTGCAGATACATTGCCGGCTTATGGTCTTGCAGAATTTGGCGGCAACGGCCGGAGCTTGTAAAGTTCTCGGCTGACACGCTTGTTATGGACAGCGAAATGCGCGCATTTGATGTTCTGAGAGCGGTCTCTTCAGCATCCAGGAATCGGCCTGAGGCAGGCAAACCATGAAAGCTTATCCCAAGCTAGTCGCCGACATTGGCGGCACCAATATTCGCTTCGGCCTGGTGCGCGGACAGCAAACAGTCACCGATGTGATCGCGCTGCGTTGCGCGGACTTCAGCGGTCCGGCAGAAGCAGCGCAGGAATATCTGCAGCAATCCGCTCTCTCCCAAGGTACATTGCAGCAAGCCGCATTTGCTGTTGCCAGCCCGGTTGTCGGCGACCCCATCAAGCTCACCAATAGCGCCTGGTCGTTTGAACGCGCAAGCGTCGCGCGCGTGCTGGGCATTCAAACACTGAGAGTACTCAACGACTTCGAGGCGCTGGCGCACGCGCTGCCTGGCTTGGCCGCAGGAGACTATCAAACGATCGGCAAAACTCGACCGTCGCCCACCCTGCCGATGGTCGTGATCGGCCCCGGCACCGGCCTGGGCGTTGCCGGGATGATCCCCGGCCGCCACGGCTGGACCGTTGTTCCCGGAGAAGGCGGCCATGCCACGCTGGCGGCTGCCGACGACTTCGAGGCGGAGATACTGCGCGCTGCACGCGGGGAATTCAGCCATGTCTCCGCCGAACGTTTGTTGTCGGGAATCGGCCTGCCCGTCCTGCTGCGCGCGGTCTGCACGGTGCAGGGAATGCCCAGGCTTGATCTGCCGGCCGAGGAAATCAGCGCGCAGGGCGCCAGCGGCCGGATCCCTCAATGCCGCGCCACCATGGAACTGTTCTGCGCCTTCCTGGGTGGCTTCGCGGGCAATGTGGCGCTGACTTTCGCTGCCCGCGGCGGCGTATTCATAGGCGGTGGAATCGTGCCGCAACTGGCTGACTTTGTTTTGGCATCGCGTTTCAGAGAACGATTCGAGGCAAAAGGCAGATTCCAGCCCTACCTGGCGGGGATTGCCAGCGCCATCATCACCACGCCATATCCCACCTTGCGCGGCTTGGCCGGCGCGATGGACGCCGCCGACCACGATTGAGCTCCAAGGGCAAACCGCAGAAGGTTGCCCCCGGCCACGGCGGCAGAGTAAGTACCCTGGTTTCGCCAATTCCAGCGTTCCCGCTCAACCCGCCGCAGCTTCAGGCGCTTCGTGCGGATCGGCCCCGAAGGCCTGCCGGCGCAAACTGAAAAGTTCGTCGCGGGCGGCTGTGGCCAGCTCGAATTCAAGATTACGGGCATGTTCCTGCATGGCCTTCTCCAGGCGCTTGATGGCCTTGGCCAGATCCTTTTCGCTCATCGCCTCGTAATGCGCCTGCTGCTGCGCCGCCTTCAGCTCCCGCGTGGCGCTTTCGCTGTCATAGATGCCGTCGATGATGTCCTTGATGCGTTTCTTCACGCCGATCGGCACGATACCGTGCGCCGCATTGAAGGCCACCTGCTTGGCGCGACGCCGCTCGGTCTCGCCCATGGCGCGGCGCATCGACTCGGTGATCTTGTCGGCATAGAGAATCGCGCTGCCGTTGATGTGGCGGGCGGCGCGGCCGATGGTCTGGATCAGGGAGCGTGTCGAACGCAGGAAGCCTTCATTGTCGGCATCGAGGATCGCCACCAGCGAAACC
>CAYHXK010000002.1:31262-36284 GCA_964360125.1 uncultured Sterolibacterium sp. | reverse complement strand
TACGGTCGTTTCCGGGAAGCCGCATGAACGCGGTCAAGCCAGGTTACGTCCGGCCGCTCGACCTCAAGCATGGTTGTGTCGACCTGTCGCACGGCAGCGGCGGACGGGCGATGCTGCAACTGATCGAACAAATGTTTGCCGCCGCCTTTGCCAACGATTACCTGGCGCAGGGCAATGACGGCGCGGTGCTACCAGCCGTGACCGGCAGCCTGGTGATGGCCACCGATGCGCATGTCGTGTCGCCATTGTTCTTTCCCGGCGGCGATATCGGCTGCCTCTCGGTGCATGGCACGCTCAACGATGTCGCGGTGATGGGTGCGCGGCCCCTGTGGCTGGCGGCGAGCTTCATCCTGGAGGAAGGTTTCCCGCTTGCCGACCTGCAGCGCATTGTCGAATCCATGGCGGCGGCGGCGCGGGCGGCGGGCGTACCCATCGTCGCCGGCGATACCAAGGTGGTGGAGCAGGGCAAGGCCGACGGGGTCTTCATCACCACCACCGGAGTCGGTGCAATGCGCCCCGGCGTCGAACTCGGCGGCGCGCGGGCGAGGCCCGGCGACCTGATCCTGATTTCCGGCAGCATCGGCGATCATGGCATGGCCATCATGTCGAAACGCGAGAATCTCGAATTCTCCGCGCCCGTCGTCTCCGACACCGCCGCGCTGCATGGCTTGATCGAGGCGCTGTTGGATGCGCTGCCGGCATCCTCGCTGCGCGTTCTGCGCGACCCGACCCGCGGCGGACTGGCGACGACCCTCAACGAAATCGCCCGGCAGTCGGGCGTCGGCATGTTCCTCTATGAAGCGGCGATCCCGGTGCATGCTGCAGTGGCAGCAGCCTGCGAGCTGCTCGGCCTGGACCCGCTCTACGTTGCCAATGAAGGCAAATTGGTGGCAATCTGCGCGCCCGATGCAGGCGATGCTTTGCTGTCGGCGCTACGCGCGCATCCGCTGGGCAGCGAAGCCGCCATCATCGGCCAGGTTCTGGCGGACGACCAGTGTTTCGTTCAGATGCAGACACGTCTGGGCGGACGGCGCATGGTCGACTGGCTGACGGGCGAACAACTTCCGCGTATTTGTTGAAAAGCATACGTTTGCATGGGCTTTTCAGACTTGCTTGAACCCAGGACGAAACGCCTTCCCGGCTTGCCAGCTTATGACAGTGATCCCCCGAAAAGTGCCGCAGTGTCGCAGTGCCACAGTTGCCGCACTATGCCAAAGCCGCTACTATGACCTGGCGAATCTGTCGTCGTAATTGGAGCAGCGAACATGAAATTTAACGCTACAATTCTTCTGGTCGAGGACGACAAAATCAATCAGCAGGTCGCAACCGCTGTCCTTGAGAGGATGGGATGCAGTGTAACCGTCGCCGAGAACGGTCAGGTTGCGCTTGACTGTTTCGAGGCTGCGAATTTTGACTTGATCCTCATGGATTGCCAAATGTCGGTTATGGACGGTTTCGAGGCAACGCGCAGGATTCGGGCACTCGAGTCGGTGGCGCTGCTGGAGGATGCCGCATCATTATGCCGCATTCCCATCATCGCCCTGACTGCGCACGCGATGGAAGGGGATCGCGATGAATGCCTGGCCAATGGGTATGATGACTATTTATCCAAGCCGTTTACCGGTCATCAATTGGCTGCGATTCTCGTACGTTGGATCGGCGATGAAAAATCAATCGGCGATCCTTCGGCCAAACCCGATCTGGATGACAATAGAGAACTTACTGGAAGCCCATCCTCCTTGGATGAGGACGCTTTGGAGAAATTGCGTGAGTTGGATCCGGATGGTACCGAGAAACTCCTGGAGAGCATTATCCATTCCTTTTTTTCATCGGTACCGTCCGAATTAGAGCTGATGCATGCTGCCTTGCTACAGCAGGATGGCCCCACCTTACGCATGAAAGCCCATTCCATGAAGTCCAGCAGCGCTTATCTGGGCGCAATGAGGATGCGCGATCTGTGCAGGGAACTCGAGGGTTTAGGCCAGAAATCCAGGTTTGCAGGCGCGATATCCATTCTTTCCGATTTGCAAGTGGAATACGCACGCGTCGAACCGGCGCTGCGCAAGCTGATCTAGGCAGGGGATGAAGAGCGGTTTGTATGGTCTAGCTGCATAATTTAACATAATGCACATTATACGTACTAATGCTTAAAGTAAATCTCTGCATTTGAAGCTATACCTCAACAAGAAGTTAGTAAGTCTGGGAGGTCACGGTGGTGTCTGTGTTGGCGGATGTTCAGTCGCTATCGGGTGACGTACTACTGATGATAGATGTTCAGCGCGACTATCCGCCAGGGGGAAGTTTACCAGTGACTGAGGTCAAGGCTACCTGGCCAGGACGCAAACAGGCGTTCCGCCGCTTTGACAGCATCGGCCAGATGGCGGGCGACACGCTCACCCTGGAAAGCGACAGTCCGCCGGGCATGCCGCTGCTCTCTACGCTGCTACGCAGGCTAGATCCCGCGAGCCTCTGCTTGCCTTACGTTGTCGATGTGGCGGAGGCGCTACGAGAACTGGCAAGGCAGGTGGACCGGCAACAGGGAAATTCGTGAGCGCCATGCGTTGGGAAACTTTCGCGCACGAATCCGACATCGGCGTACGCGGGTTCGGCAGCACGCTGGCCGCAGCCTTCAGTGGGGCGGCCACGGCGATGACGGCGGTGATTTGCGATCCGACACGAGTCGTGGCGCGAACAGCGGTGAGCATCGCATGCACCGCGCCCGACCAGGAACTGCTGCTGGTGGATTGGCTCAACGCACTCGTCTACGAGATGGCAACGCGCCGCATGCTGTTCTCCCGATTCGAGGTGACTATCGAGGATCGCCATTTGACAGCCAAGGCGTGGGGCGAACCGGTGGATGTCATGCAACACCAACCGGCTGCCGAGGTCAAGGGCGTCTCTTTCTGCGAATTGTCCGTGCGGCAAAACCCGGAGGGAGAGTGGCTGGCGCAGTGCGTCGTAGACGTGTGAAGTTTGAGGTCGGAGGACACAATGGATAGCAGCCAGTTAACCCAGCGCGGCGAGTTCGAGTGGGAAATTCCAGCATCCGGCGCCATGCGCGTCCCCGGCGTGATTTTCGCATCGCGCGAACTCATAGAGGCCATGGACGAGAAGGTACGCGAGCAGGTGGTCAATGTCGCCAAGCTTCCGGGCATCGTCACTGCCTCGTATGCGCTGCCAGACGCCCATTGGGGCTACGGATTTCCCATCGGAGGCGTTGCCGCTTTTGACGCTGACCAGGGTGGCGTGGTTTCGGCCGGTGGCGTCGGATTCGATATCTCCTGCGGAGTGCGCACCCTGCATACCGGCTTGCAACTCGCCGACATCGAGGTCCAGCAGGCGCGGCTGGCCGACGTGCTTTTTGCGCGCATCCCCGCGGGTGTCGGCAGCACCGGCACGATCCATCTGCGCCCGACCGAGATGGCGGCGATGCTCAAGGGCGGGGCACGCTGGGCAGTCCAAGAGGGCTACGGCAGTGAGTCCGACCTCTTGCGCATCGAGGAGCACGGCTGTGTTGCCGGGGCAGACCCAGTTGCCGTTTCCGAGCATGCCAAGAAACGCCAGCGCGACGAAATGGGCACGCTGGGTTCGGGCAACCACTATCTTGAAGTGCAAGTGGTCAGCGAAATCTTCAGTACCGCCGCCGCCCGCGCCTATGGCCTCGCTGCAGGCGACGTGATGGTAAGCATCCATTGCGGCTCGCGCGGTCTGGGCCACCAGATCGGCACCGACTACCTGCGCGAAATGGTCGTGGCGGCGCCGTCGGCGGGCATCGCCCTGCCCGACCGCGAACTTGCCTGCGCACCGCTGAAATCCGCGCTCGGCCAGCGCTACCTCGGCGCCATGCGCGCTGGCATCAACTGCGCGCTGGCCAACCGGCAGATACTCACCCAGCTTGCGCGGCAGGCCTTCGCCGAAGTTTTTCCCGGTGTGCGCCTGCCTTTGCTCTATGACGTCTCTCACAACACCTGCAAGGAAGAGACGCATACGGTCAAGGGCAGCCAGCACAAGCTGTTCGTGCATCGCAAGGGCGCGACGCGGGCCTTCGGGCCAGGGCACGCCGAGCTGCCTGGGGAATATGCCAAGATTGGGCAGCCGGTGCTGATCGGCGGCAGCATGGGCACCGCTTCCTACATTCTCGCCGGCTCCGCCGGCGCCGAGGAGCGCGCTTTTGGCTCAGCCTGCCACGGCGCGGGACGCGCCATGAGCCGCCATGAGGCCACACGCCGCTGGCATGGACGCACGCTGATCGACCAGCTGGCCGCGCGCGGCATCCTGATCCGCAGCCCGAGCTGGCGCGGCGTGGCCGAGGAAGCTCCGCTGGCCTACAAGGACGTCGGCGCCGTGGTGGATGCCGCCGCCCGCGCGGGCCTGTCGAGCAAAGTGGCGCGACTCTCGCCGCTGATCTGCATCAAGGGATGAGCGATCTGGCAATGCAGCCTATCCACGAGTTGTTGGCACGCATCCGCTGAATATGGCGCGACGGCGCGCTGATGGGCAAGTTTGATCAAAGTCAAGACGTGATGGCGTCTTACTGGCTAGTGTTAAATCTAATGCTGGCCGGCCAGTCGGAACCGCATGCATCAAGGATGAGACAGACCATGACTTTTAGCCAGTCCCAGTTGTCAAAAATCAGGAAGAGCCTCGAAAAGAACCATAAGTCACTGCTCGAGGAGGTTCGCGATGCCCTGGAGAAGACCGAAAACCAGCAGTATGTCGAGCTTATCAATCGTGGCTCGGCGGATACAGGCGACGCAGCAATCGGGGATCTGCTGGCGGATATTAATCTCGCCATCATCGACCGGCACATCAAGGAAATTCGCGACATCGAAGCGGCCATGGCACGGATCGCCGGGGGCAGTTACGGGAGTTGTATCGATTGCGGGGAAACCATCGGCTTTGAGCGTCTGCTGGCCTTTCCCACGGCCAAGCGCTGCATCGTTTGCCAGCGGCAACGCGAAAAGATCTATGCCCACGCAGGAACGCCCAATCTCTGAGCTTGGATAGCCCGGAAAAACTGAG
>CAYHXK010000002.1:0-31162 GCA_964360125.1 uncultured Sterolibacterium sp. | reverse complement strand
TATGCCCACGCAGGAACGCCCAATCTCTGAGCTTGGATAGCCCGGAAAAACTGAGCTATAAAAAGATGGCGCAGGTCGTAAATGGGCTATGCGGCGCCATTATCAGCCTTGCACATTCACAATGATTTCCTTGCTGATTTTCGTTCACTCCTGCCACGCGAGTGGGACGCATGGGGAGTGCGCGTGGGTGGCTGCATCGCTAAATGCTCATGGGGGAAGCAGTAGCCGTGGGGATTGGCGCGAAAGCGCCGATCGCATCCGCGCCATCGCCGACAGGACTCGACAACTTTGGAGACTAGCATGCAGCTTCCAGTGCAAATAACCTTTCGCGACTTTCCCCGATCCGAGGCCGTCGAGACCGCCATCCGAGAAAAGGCTGACAGGCTGGAGCGTTTCTCCGATCACATCATTTCCTGCCGTGTAACGGTGGGCTTCATTCAGAAGCACAAGCATCAGGGTAAACTGTTCAATACCCGCATTGACCTGGCGCTGCCTGGAGTCGAGATCGTCGTCAACCGCGACAAGGCGGAGGACATCTATGTCGCGATACGCGATGCTTTCGACGCCGTCAAGCGGAAGATCGAGGAACAAGTCCGATGGGCGCGGGGCGACGTCAAAGTCCGTGAGGTCGAGTCCCATGGGCGCATTACGCGACTCTTTCCAGATCAAGGGTACGGATTCATCGAGAAACCTGATGGAACAGAGTTGTATTTCCATTTGTACAACTGCGTACATCCCGATTTCAAACACTTGAAGATGGGTGACGAAGTGGTTTTCCTTGAAGAGATAGGCGGCGAAGGACTGCAAGCCAACCGGGTGAGCAAAGGCATGCACAAGATCCCTTGATGCGGCGGCTCGCGCTTGCCTTCATTTCTCAGCGGGAAGTCCGCCTGCCCTCCGACTACCCACGCTGAAACCGGACGTTTCACTGTAACTTGAGGACTCTTGGAGCAAATGGCAAAGTCGACAGACACTGGCTTACCGATGGCAGGCAGTCGCGACAGTCAGAGGGCAATTCTGTGGCTGGCGGTGGTGATCGGACTACTGCCCAGCCCGCCTGTCGCAGCGTGGGACATGGCCAAGGAACGCCAGGCGATGGTGACGGAAGTGGTGTCGATTGCGCGGGCTGTCGGTGCCGGCCTCGGCAAGGAGAGCATGGATCCCCGTGTGCTGGATGCGCTGGGCCGCGTGCCGCGGCATGAATTCGTCTCTGCGCTGCTGCGTTTCCATGCCTACGACAACCGGCCGTTGCCCATCGGTCACGGCCAGACCATTTCCCAGCCCTATATCGTCGCCGCGATGACCGACCTGCTGCAAGTCGCTGCTGGAGACAGCGTGCTGGAAATCGGCACCGGATCCGGCTACCAGGCTGCGGTGCTCGCGGAACTGGGCGCTAAGGTCTCCTCCATCGAGATCGTCGAGCCGCTCGCCAGGGAGGCCGCCGAACGGCTGCGGCGGCTCGGTTATGCGAACATCGCGACGAAGATCGGCGATGGCTACCATGGCTGGCCGGAGCGCGGCCCTTTCGATGCCATCGTGGTGACTGCCGCCGCCAACCACGTACCGCCACCGCTGGTGCGTCAGTTGAAGCCCGGCGGACGCATGGTCATACCCGTCGGCGCGCCCTTCCAGCCCCAGCAACTGCTGCTGGTGGAGAAGCGACACTCTGGCATGGTGACGACGCGGCAGTTGATGCCTGTGAGATTCGTTCCCCTGACCGGCGACCACGACTGAGAGAGGCAAGCCCATGACCCAGCGACCGCCCCTGGCCGCCGTCGCCGCGCTTTCGGCTGCCGCACTGGGCTACGAGGTGCTGCTGTTGCGGCTGTTCGCCATCATCCAGTGGCACCATTTCGCCTACCTTGCCATCAGCGTCGCCCTGCTGGGCATCGGTGCGGCCGGCACCTTCGTCACCTTGGCCAGGTTCCGGCTGCTGGCAACCTACCCCTATAGCTTCAGCCTGGCCGCAACAGCCTTTGCCGTGGCTACGATCGTTTGTTTTACCGCCGCCCAGCAGGTGCCTTTCAACGCGCTGGAGATGGTGTGGAACCCTATGCAGTTCCTGGGATTGGCGGCGATCTATGGGCTGCTGTTGATTCCCTTCTTCTGCGCAGCCACGGCGCTGTGCATTGCCTACGCCAGCTTTGGCAAGTCAATTCCCCAGATTTACGCCGCCGACATCCTGGGCGCCGGTCTGGGAAGCTTGGGCTTGCTTGTTGTGCTGGTTATCCTGCATCCCTCCGACGCGCTACGGGTCATCTGCGCCCTTGGTCTGGCTGCGGCAGCCTTCGCAGCATGGCCCACTGCGAGGCGATGGGCCACGCTGCTTGCACTGATCGCAGGCATTGGACCTTGGTTGTTGCCGGCGCAAACCCTGCAGTTGCTTGCCTCGGACTACAAAGATCTGCGCCAGGCTTTGCGCATCAAGGATGCCCGCGTCGTAGCCCAGCGCACTAGTCCGCTGGGCGTGGTGACCGTGGTGGAAAGTCCCCTTGCGCCACTACGCCATGCGCCAGGCCTGAGCCTTAATGCGGCCACCGAACTTCCGCCGCAGTTGGGACTTTTCGTGGATGGTCAGGCTGCGGGTGCCGTGACCCGCTATGACGGCAGCTCGGCGCCGCTGGCATTTTTGGCCGACACCACTTCAGCCCTGCCCTACCGGTTATTCGACCGCCCGCGCGTACTGGTACTTGGCGCCGGCGCCGGTGGCGACGTGCTGCAAGCCATCCTGCACGGTGCTGGGCGGGTGGACGCCGTAGAGCAGGACGCGCAAGTGGTGGCGATGGTGCAGGAAGACCTCGCGAGTTTTTCCGGGCGCCCCTACAGCATGCCCGGAGTGCGCTTGCATGTCGCCGAGGCGCGCGGCTTTGTGGCAGCCAGCCGGGAAAAGTTCGACCTGATCCAGGTGGCCATGCTCGATTCCCTGGGCTCCAGCGCTGCCGGCCTCGGATCGCTGATCGAGAACCATCTCTACACCGTCGAGGCTCTCGACAGCTACCTGCAGCGGCTGGCTCCCGGCGGGCTGCTGGCCTTCACGCGCTGGGTGTCGCTGCCGCCGCGCGACAGCCTGCGGCTCTTCGCCACCGCCATTGCCGCGCTGGAGCGCCGCGGCGTGGCCGAGCCGGGCAACGCCCTGGCCATGATCAGGGGTTTGAATACAAGCACCCTGCTGCTGAAAAACGGCGTGTTCTCGCCGGCCGAAATCGACGCACTCAAGGAATTCTGCCGGCAACGCGCCTTTGACGTTGTCTATGTTCCCGGCATCATTGCCGGAGAGTCAAACCTCTACAACGTGCTGGAGCGGGACGACTTCTTCGCCGGCACCCAGGCGCTGCTCGGTGCGGAACGGCGGGTCTTCATGGATCGGTACAAATTCAATCTGGATCCGGCAACGGACGACCGCCCCTATTTTTTTCATTTCTTCAAGTGGCGTACCCTGCCCGAACTGCTGCAACTGCGATCGCGCGGCGGCTTGCCGCCGCTGGACTGGGGCTATCCGATATTGGTGTTGGCGCTGGTGCAGGCAACGGTGGTGAGCCTGTTGCTGATACTGCTGCCGCTGGCGCTGGCAGGCACACGGCAGGCTTTCGCTGCCGCCAGGCCGGAGTTCCGCCACCGGATAGTGGTGTACTTCCTGGCCCTGGGTTTGGGTTTCATGGCCATCGAAATTCCCTTCCTGCAGCGCTTCATCCTGTTCCTCAGTCACCCGCTCTACGCAGCGGCCGTGGTGCTGGCGGCCTTCCTGGTCTTCGCCGGTTTGGGTGCGCGATTCTCCGCGCGGTTGGCGCAAGACGCACGCTGGCCCTTCGTCGTCATCGCCGCCCTCGCCCTGCTCTATGTGGCATTGCTGCCGCCGCTGCTCGCCGGATTGATGGGGCTGTCCCAAGGCTGGAAGACCTTGCTGAGCATACTGCTCGTGGCGCCCTTGGCCTTCTGCCAGGGGATGCCATTCCCGCTGGGGCTTGCCGCCGTGGCTCGCCGTGCCGAAGCGCTGGTGCCGTGGGCCTGGGCCATCAACGGTTTCGCCTCGGTGGTGGCGACGCTGCTGGCGACGCTGCTGGCCATTCACTGGGGTCAATCGACGGTGGTGCTGCTGGCCGTGGCCCTCTATGGCCTTGCCGCCTGGCAGTTTCCGCATGAGGATGGGAGGCGCGGCTGGCGCTCGCGGCCATCTGGATAACAAGGTGAAAATCCAGGGACTGGCTGTAGCCAGTGGTGAGTGCGCTCCATCCAGAGGCAAATTCCGCCACGTAGAGGCACTCGTCAGCAATCGTCCTTGCCTGCGTTAATGAGCGGGACTACGCTTAATAATGGATTGTCACACTGAGCTAGACAAACGGTTCCGACTACGCAACTGATCAGCGCCATGCACCCCAGGATTGATAGTACTGAATTCGGCTCCATCACCATAGACGGCAAGCGCATCGAGCACGATGTGCTGATCCGGCTTTCCGGGGAAGTGGAAAAGCGGAAAAAGAAACTCTCCAAAGCGGTGTATGGAACCTCGCACATCGTCTCGCTCGCGGAGGCCGAGTACCTCTACGAGAAGAGGACCGAAGGGCTGATTGTCGGCGCCGGCCAGAACGGCATGGTGGAGCTTTCCGACGAGGCGGCGGAATATTTCAGGAAGAAGCAGGTTGCGGTCGATCTGCTGCCCACGCCCGATGCCATCGCGCACTGGAACAAGGCCCACGGCTCAGTGATCGGACTGTTCCATGTAACCTGCTGAGGGTAAAAACGGGGCAGGCAAGCGCTCTACTAGTGGCGGTGCAAGGCCGTCCGGTCATGCTGACATTTCGATTTTATGCGGAGCTGAACGATTTCCTGGCACCGGAGCGGCGCCAGCGAGAGTTCGCCTGCCCTTGTGCGAGGGCGGCCACCACCAAGCATATGATCGAGGCGCTTGGGGTTCCCCACACCGAGGTGGAACTGGTGCTGGTGAATGGCGTATCGGTTGGCTTTGACCACTTGCTGAAACAAGACGACCGTGTCGCCGTCTATCCCCGGTGCGAGACACTCGATGTCACGCCTTTGCTGCGCGTGCGCGAGTACCCCTTGCGGGTGACGCGCTTTGTCGCCGACGCACACCTGGGCGGTCTCGCCCGCCTGCTGCGCATGGCCGGCTTCGATACCCTATACGACAATCATTTCCACGACCTTGAGATCGCCTCTATTGCCGCAAAGGAGGGTCGCATCGTGCTTTCGCGCGACCGCGAACTGCTCAAGCGCCGAGGGATCACGCATGGCTGTTATGTACATGCGCTGAAGTCGGCACGGCAACTGCAGGAAATTTTCCAGCGGCTGGATCTGGCGCGCGGCGCCAAGCCATTTACGCTGTGCATGCACTGCAACGCGCCACTCCATGCCATCGACAAGGCGCTGGCGCTGCCGCATGTCCCGCCCGCCGTGCGGGAGCGCTACGAGCGCTTCAGCACTTGCGCTGTCTGCCATCGCTTGTATTGGGAAGGTTCTCACTGGCGGCGCATGCAGGCATTGCTGAACTGCGCACTTAACTCATAAAAACATACGGTTACCGTCATAGACCGGTAATCAACGTCCTCCTGCCTTTTGCAACAAGCTGACAATGTCGGTGTGTTTTCTCGCCAAGGCCATCCCCAACGCAGTCTTGTCGTCTTGATTGACTAGATTCGCGTCGGCACCCTGCTCCAGCAATATTCCGACGATTTCCAGGTGGCCATTGCGGCTTGCCGCCATTAACGCCGAAATGCCATTGGCTGACTGCGCGTCGATATTGACATCCAGCGTCAGGAAATAAGCGACGATCTCGAGATGTCCTGCGAAGGCTGCGTAAATCAATGGGGTCCATCCCTCGGGAGCGGTGTCGGACCCGGCCAGGACGAGCGCTTTAACATTCACCAGGGATCCGCGAAGTGCGGCAAGCATTAGAGCGGAGTCTCCATATTTATTAATTTTCAATATGTTCGGCTTGTTTCTTAATAGTATTTCTAGTATTTGACTGTCACCGTTTCGAGCTGCCAACATGAGCAAAGTGTTGCCATCCGGATCCGTGGTATTGACGTCCATGCCTCGTCGAAGCAATGCGCTTACCTGGCCGGTGTCGTGCGTGTTGACTGCCTTCAACATGTCGTCATAGGCGCCGGAATGGGCAGGCTGTGATGAAACAAGCGTTCCAAATATCAGCAGAGTCCGGCAAATCCTTCCAATCGGCGGCATCATGGAGCGACCTGCGGTGCTGAACGGAACAATCGAAAAAAATTCCGCGTCGTGACTTCAGCGACTTCGGCCAGGGATATGCCGCGCAACCGAGCAATCTCCTCGGCCACATGGACTACAAAAGCGGGTTCGTTGGTCTTGCCGCGATGAGGAACAGGCGCCAGATAGGGGGCGTCTGTTTCGATCAGTATCCGTTCGATGGGAATGCGTCGGGCCACATCTTTCAATGCATGGGCGTTCTTGAAACTGACAATGCCGGAAAAGGAGATGAAAAATCCCATTTCCATGGCGGCTTCGGCAACTTCCAGCGATTCGGTGAAGCAATGCATGACCCCGCCGACTTTCTCGGCGTGTTCCTCGCGCATCACTTGCAGGGTATCGTCTGCAGCAGAACGTGTATGTATAATCAATGGCTTGACAACTTTCAGGGCGGCACGTATGTGGGTGCGAAAGCGTTCTCGCTGCCATTCCATATCCCCTTCCAGGCGATAATAGTCCAGACCGGTTTCTCCGATCGCCACTATCTTCGGGTGTTGCGCCAGCCTGACCAAGGTGTCGACATCGGGTTCGGCGCCTTCCAGGGTATCTGGATGCACCCCGACCGCCGCAAAAAGTTGCGGATGAGCCTCCGCCAGCGCCAGCATGGCCGGGAATCGTTCCAGGGTGACCCCCGCACAGAGGGCATAGGCGACCCCATTTTGGGTCATTGAAGCAATAAGTTGATCGATCTTTCCGGAAAACTCCGGAAAGTCCAAGTGGCAATGGGAATCGACCAACATCTGATTGCGGATCGTTATGGGAGACGCATTGTTGTCATCAGGCCAGCCCGTCACGTCCTGCCTGCCGCCAATGCGCGCAGATAGCGAGTCGCCATATCCTCGAGAAACAGTTGAGTGTTAAGCGGATGTCGAACCACCGCCCGAATTCTTAACAAGTCGTTGTAACAGGCAAGCAAACCGGTTGTGGATGCTCGGGTCGCCAGCATTTCCAGTTTGTCTTGCCAATCCTGGTGGTAACGCAGACCACCAGACATTTTCAATAGAATCAGATCGAAAACCCATTTCTGCACCGTTTCGACCAGTTGCGGCAAACCGAATCCCTGCGCACCTTTCAACAAGCTAGCCCACATTACAGCCATAGATACCGGGTCGACTGGTTTATCGGCGAGCGCCTCAATGGCTTTTTTGCATGTTTCCAATCTGCCCTGCTCCGCCCAATCGGCCGCCAGCAGAGGTGCTCCACCGGTCAAACGCAGCAATGTGGCGGCTGATTTCACGCCTTTTGCCGCCAACCATTGCTCGGTCAATGCAGCATCAGGACGATCGAAGACGATGCTTCGACAGCGGCTGCGCAGGGTCGGAATAAGCCTGCGCCAGTCAGATGAAACCAATATAAAATATACACCTGCAGGTGGTTCTTCAAGTACTTTAAGAAGAGCATTGGCGGCTGCCGGATTCATCGATTCCGCTGGAGCTATGACGGCAACCCGACTCCCCTGGCGGTGGCTACCTACGAAGACGAAGTCGGCCAATGCCCTGATCTGGTCAACCCGGATCGGTCCTTGTCCGGGCGTGCGGGAGAGCGATGCGGATTTGGAAGTTTCACCCTCCTCTACGCCAGCATCATCACCATCCTCAGGCTGGATCAAGCGGAAATCAGGATGATTTCCGGAAACCAGCCATGTGCAGGAATTGCATTGACCACACGCCATGCCACTTGGGCCTTCGGCCGCATTACGCTGTTCGCAGAGGAGTCGAGCCGCCATGGATTGGGCAAAAGCAAGTTTGCCCAATCCTTCCGGACCCGCCATCAGCATGGCATGGGGCAGGCTATTCACGTCGGCAAAGAGCTCCCGCCAGAGATGCTTTTGCCATTCAAATATATTCATTAACATATACTTAAAAATGTTTTCTCAAGTACATTCTTGATTTCATCCACCGATCTCGTGGCGTCAATACAGAGTATCCGTTCAGGCTCCCGTTCTGCTCTATCAAGGTAGGCGCGGCGAACTCTCTCAAAAAAAACCATTTGCTCCTGCTCGAAACGGTCTGGCGCGTTACTTGACGCCGCCAAGCGGGCTCGCGCAATTTCAATGGGGGCATCGAAAAATAGCGTGATATCCGGTTGCAAACTGCCCTGCACCCAATTTTCGAGTGTTTCCAGCTTTTCCCTCTCCAACCCACGCCCACCCCCCTGATACGCAAAGCTGGCATCGGTAAATCGGTCGGAAACCACCCAGTCGCCGCGCTCCAATGCCGGCAAGATGACTTTGTCGAGATGTTCGCGGCGGGCGGCGAACATCAATAGCGCTTCGGTTTCCAGATGCATGGGTTCATGCAGCAGCAGTTCGCGCAATTTTTCGCCCAGCGGGGTCCCGCCAGGCTCGCGCGTTGCCACAACCTGATGGCCATGCTGGCGCAAGAATTCCACCAACCAGCCATGATGCGTGCTTTTCCCGGCACCATCAATGCCTTCCAGCGTAATGAATTTACCGCGCAACGGCTATCTTCCCTTCTGGTATTTGATTACGGCCCGATTATGTTCATCCAGGGTGCGCGAAAATTCGCTCGATCCATCGCCACGGGCCACAAAATAAAGCTTGTCGGTTTTCGGCGGATGCAGTGCCGCCTGCAATGCAGCCAGACCCGGCATGGCAATCGGAGTCGGCGGCAAGCCGCTGCGCGTATAGGTATTGTAGTGCGTATCGGTCTGCAAATCGCGCTTGCGCAGATTGCCGTCAAATTTCTCGCCGACACCGTAAATTACGGTTGGATCGGTCTGCAACGGCATGCCGAGTCGCAGTCTGTTGGCAAAGACCGCCGAGATCGACGGACGGTCGGCAGCGCGGCCGGTCTCTTTCTCGATAATCGAGGCCATGATCAGTGCCTCATAAGGGGTGGCTAAAGGGATCTCGGGATCCCGCCGTGCCCATTCAATTTCAAGTTGCTTTTGCATGGAATGGTAGGCACGCCTGAGAATCTCCAGATCGCTCGAATTCTTGGCGAACAGGTAGGTGTCCGGAAAGAACAGCCCTTCAGGGTGTTTTTCGCCAGTTTCCAGGCTTACTAGGATTTCCTGGTCGTTCAGGCCCAGCGTATCGTGACGCACTTCTGGATTGGCATTGAGCGCCGCACGTAATTGGCCGAAAGTCTTGCCTTCGACAAAGACTATTTCTGCCTGGGTGACGTCGCCGCGAGTGAGTTTTTCCAGGAGCAACAATGGGGTTATCCCCAGTTTCACTTCATAGCTTCCAGCCTTGATCTCAGACGATTTACCGAGCATCCGGGCCAGCAGAGTGAACTGCCAGGGAGAGAAGCCTAGGCCGGCTTTAGCCATTTGTTGCGAAGCTGCGCGTAAAGTCAGTCTCGGTGGAATACTGAAATCCAGCGTGGTGGCGCCGTGCAGAGGCAAGGGACTGGTGGCGAACCAGACGAGCCAGGCGGCAAAACAAGCTGCCGACAGGACGAAGAAAAGTGCCAGGCGTTTTAGAGTTCGCATGAGAAGAAACAGGGGAGTAAGCAAGCGAAAGGATAAGCCAGCGGCGGGCGCTATAATAACGCAACTCATCTAACTCCAAACAAGCCAACACCATGAACCAGGACTGGATTGATTTTCTGGCGCAACAAGGCGCCCGTTTCGATACCCCGACAAGCCTCGATTTCGGACATCCGACCGACGAACTGGCAAGCGCCCAATCTGGCACTGTAATTGCGCCACTCGCGGATTTAGGTCTGATCCGGGCAAGCGGTCCTGATGCCGCTGAGTTTTTGCATAACCTGCTCACCAATGACGTCAAGGGCTTGCCTGCCGATGGCGCCCGACGCTATGGTTTTTGCAATGCCAAGGGCCGCCTACTCGCGAACTTCATGATGTGGCACGACGGGGATGATTTGATCATCGCACTTTCCTCCGATCTGCATGCAGCGGTCCTGAAAAAACTTTCAATGTTCATTCTGCGTTCCAAGGTTAAACTCACTGATGCCAGTAACGACATGGTTTTGTTGGGTATTTCAGGACCGCAAGCTGAAGTGGCGGTAGCTGAAGTGGGCGCATTGCCAGCGACCGCTTTGTTGCTGTGCCAGAACGCCATTGGACAAACCATTCGTTTGGGCGAGCAACGCTTCCTTTTATCGCTGGAGGCTGTAGCGGCGCCGGAGACATGGCGAAAGTTGGTTGTCCATGCCCGTCCGGCCGGGCTAGCCGCCTGGCACTGGCTGGAAATTGTCGCCGGCTTGCCGCGCATCACAGCTTCGACCCAGGAGGAGTTCATCCCGCAAATGGTGAATTTTGAAATGATCGGCGGCGTCAGTTTTACCAAGGGATGTTATCCGGGGCAGGAAATCGTTGCCCGCACCCAGTACCTCGGCAAAATCAAGCGGCGCATGTACCGTGCGCACCTGGAAAGCGGTATTCCCCTTGCCGGAGCGCATTTGTACGCCCCCGAAACCGGAGAACAGTCCTGCGGTCGGGTGGTCAATGTTGCGCCGGCGCCGCAAGGTGGGAATGAGGTTTTAGCGGTGATCCAGACGACTTGTGCGGATGCCGGCGAAGTACATCTGGACAACCCAGCCGGCCCGGGCCTGGTTTTTCAGTCCTTGCCCTACGACCAGGAAGTGGCGCCAATCCGCGGGAGTCAATCCGCTTAATTTAGCGTCATGTGCTTGATTTTACTGGCTTGGCAGGCACATCCCAGATTCCCTTTGGTCATCGCGGCCAATCGCGACGAATACTTTTTGCGTCCCACTCTGCCTGCGCAATTTTGGGGCGATGCGCCCAATCTCCTGGCCGGACGCGATCTATCCGCCGGCGGCACCTGGATGGGCATCACGCGCCAGGGTCGTTTTGCCGCCCTGACGAACTTCCGTGAGGCCGAAAAAACCCGGGATTCAACAGTATCCGCACCCACGCGCGGCAGATTGGTCAGCGATTTCCTCTCCAGTGCGTCATCGGCAGAGAATTATCTGGCGGAATTGGTGCAAATGGCAGCCGTGTATAACGGCTTCAATTTCCTCTGCGGCAGCTTGGATGAAGGGCTTTGGTACTTCTCCAACCGGGGCGGGATGGAAAAACCGCAGCTGCTGGAAGCGGGAATCTATGGCCTCAGTAATCATCTGCTGGATACGCTCTGGCCGAAAGTGGCTCAAGGCAAGTCGGACATGGCCAAGGCTTTGGCTGCATTGCCGCGGGAGACGCTACTGTTTGAATTGTTGCATGATGAAAAAATTCACGAAGATGGCAAACTGCCGCGTACCGGAATCAGTCTGGAATGGGAGCGCGCCCTCTCGGCCGCCTATGTGAATACTCCTGAATACGGTACGCGCTCATCCAGCGTATTGCTGCTGGATCGACAGGGCTGCGTTTCCTTCGATGAACAAACTTGGCTCTCTGGCGCCCGATTGGGAAACCGAAACCGCTATCGCTTCAAGCTCGGGTGAGATAACTCAGGCTCAGCAACGCCAGCAACAAGCCCAAAGCGCCTTGCAGGATTTTCTGCGGCATCCATTTCTGGCAGGCGGAACCCAGAACCATGCCGACAAATCCGCCCACGCCAAACAGGCTACCCAGCATCCAGTCGGGTGCGACACTGCCGCCATTTGGATCCGGCATCAGGGCATAGACTGCGACACCGAAGACGGAAGTGGCAAACGTAGCGGTCAGGGCTGCCCCAGCCAGGGCATGCACCGGAAGTCCGAAGACGGCGATAAGGAAGGGAGCAATCAGAGCTCCGCCGCCGATGCCATAGGTTCCACCGATGATGCCAACGAAACAAGCCAATCCTAGAAGCGCCGCCACGGAAAGTTTTTTCTGCTCCCCGTCGAATGAGAATACCAGTTGACCGCCTGTAAACTGCCAAGGACCGATGCCGCCCTGTGGAGTCCGGTCAAGACGTTCATCGCGCCGAAAAAGCCCCGCCAGCAAACGATACGCGAGATACAGCAGCACGGCGCCAACGAAAAGTTTAAAACGTGAAGCATCGGGCAGCCAGCGGGTGCGGATGTAAAAACCCACTACGATGCCCGGCAACGAGCCCAGCGTAATCATCAGCGCCAGGGGCCAGATCAGCCGACCATCCCGCCAGTAGCGCCAGATCCCGCCGGGCGTAGCGAACAAATTGAATAACAAGTTGGTGGCGCTGGTTGCCGGGCCGGACAAGCCCATTACACTCATCTGGAAGGGCAGCAGCAGGAAAGCGCCGGAAATGCCGACCATGGAGCAGAAAAACGCCAGCACCAAACCCACCAAGGGTGGTAGCCAGAACCATGCATCATTCATGATTGCAGGGAATGTTTGTTGCCATTTAGCGTCTGCGCCATCGTGATATGGGGAATGCCTGCTTCAATGAATTCATCGCCCTCGGGCGTAAAACCATAACGCGCGTAGAAATCTGCGGCTTGTGTCTGGGCATTCAAGAGCACGCGGCGCATGCCGCTCTTGCCGGCAACTTCCATCAGGCGCCGCAACAGGGCCGCGCCGACACCCTTGCCGCGCCATTCGGGCAGCACCGCCATGCGTCCGATGTGTCCGTCCGGCAACAGGCGGCCAGTGCCGATCTCCTTCCCTTTGGCATCGAGAGCCAGCGCATGGCGCGAGCCGGCATCGAACTCATCCCATTCCAGTGAGAGCGGTACTCCCTGCTCCTCTACGAAGACTTTCATGCGCACCGGGCGGGCGCGTTCGATCGCTGCCGACCAATCGCAGACCTCGATGCGGTAATCGCAAATATTCACTCGGGTGTAAGGTGGTACCAAGCCGAACAGCTCGACGATATCCCGGTTTTGCATGCGCACGCAGCCGATCGAGCCTGGTTCTCCCATCCGCGCGATATCCGGGCTGCCGTGCAGATAGATGTAGCGGCGCATGGTGTCGACATTGCCAAGCCGGTTGAAACCCGGTTCCAGGCCCGATAGCCAGAGAAGACGGGTGAGCATCCAGTCTCGTCCCGGAAATTGCTCAGCGAGTTCCTCTGTCCATACTTCGCCGGTCGGCCTGCGTTTTACGAACACCGTATTTTCCGGGGAATTACCGCCAATTTTGGCGCGGATCAGGTGTTTGCCGCGCGGGGTTCGATAGCTGCCGCTTTGCTCGCCAGCACCATTCTTCGCGGTAGACACTGCGTAACGATGTAGCAGATCGCCGCCCTGGAAAAGCTCCAAAGTTTGCGCCGGCAGGCTGATGAATATCTCCACTTCAGGCTGGATACTAAGCCAATGCAGTCTTGGTGCGCCGTGCCGAGAAGAAGCCCGACAGCAATCCACCGCACTCCTCCGCCAATACTCCACCAAAGACTTCGGTGTGATGGTTCAGGCGGGATTCCGCAAACAGATCGATCACGCTGCCACAAGCACCGGTTTTTGGATCGACCGCACCGTATACCACTCGAGCGATGCGTGCATGCATGATCGCACCGACGCACATCGCGCAGGGTTCCAGGGTAACGTAGAGGGTGCAGCCAGGCAGACGGTAGTTGCCGAGTAAACCAGCAGCATCGCGTAGCGCCATGATTTCTGCGTGTGCGGTGGGATCGCTCCGTCCAATCGGCTGGTTGAAGCCGCGCCCGATGATCTTGCCATCCTGCTCCACCACTGCCCCCACTGGAACTTCATCCAGTGCCGCAGCCTGGCGAGCCAACAGCAGAGCTTCGCGCATCAACATCTCATCCATAACGACATTATGCCTTGTCGCGATCCAGCAACGCCAAATCCTCCCCGCTGGCCGCACCGAATCTCCCCAGGCTTTTCCGGCCGATCCCCGGCAAAGCTATCAACAGCGGCGTCGCACGGCAAGTCGCAGCTAATTGTCAGGAGAGAATAGCCGTGCGCTTCGGGATTATCTTGATCAAATTCTCGTTCGACATCGGCCGGTGATAGAAATATCCCTGCATGGTAGCGCACCCTGATTTCTCAAGATAGCTCGCCTGCTCCTTGGTTTCCACCCCCTCGGCAATCAGCCGCATCCCCAGTCCGTGGGCGATTGAAATGATTGCCAAAATCACCGGGTGGTGATCGATATCCGATTTTATCTCGCGCACGAAAGCCTGGTCGATTTTGATGGTATGGACCGGGAATTTATGCAAATAAGACAAGGAAGAGTAACCGGTGCCAAAATCGTCAACGGCAATGGTAACACCCATTTGGAATATTTTTTCAAGCTGTTGAGCTGCATACTGAGGGTTTCGAATGGAGAAGTTTTCGGTAATCTCCACTTCGATCCGATCGGGTGAGATGAAGTGGTTCTTGAGCGCTCGCGACAAGGTTTCTGGAAAATCCCCGCGGTCAAGATACAACGGGGATAGGTTAAAGGATAGCTTGAATTGATCTTCGCCCAAGTGATTCCAACTCTTCAGGTCAGCGCAAATCGCTTCGAGCATCCAGTCGCTGAAAGGGATCATCAACCCGACCTCTTCAGCCAAGGGGAGAAACTCCCCCGCACTCAACAAGCCTCGAGTCGGATGATTCCAGCGCATCAATGCCTCGACCCCGACCAGGCTCCCGGATTTCGCATCCACCTGCGGTTGGTAATACATTTCCAATTCGTCGAACTCTATCGCCTTGCGCAAGCTCTGTTCGAGGATGATTTTCTGGTAAGTCGAGTCGTGTATGGTCGGGTCGTAGATGCGGTAACCGTTTTTATCGGCAAACTTGACCTGGTACATGGCTATGTCCGCGTGGCGCATGAGTGTGTCGATCGTTTCGCCGTGCTCGGGAAAGATGGCAATGCCGATGCTGGCTGAGATGTGAATTTTGTGGTTTTCGATCTCGAAGGGATCGCTGAGGTTACTCAGTATCTTCGTGGCGATCGCCTCTGCATCCTGCCGATTATTGATATCAGGGAGTAGCAAGGTGAACTCGTCCCCACCCTGCCTTGCCAGTGTGTCACCACCACGCAGAGCCAACTTCAGACGAGTCGAAACCATCTGTAGCAGCTCGTCACCCTTCATATGGCCAAAAGTATCGTTAATCCATTTGAAGCGGTCGAGATCAATAAACATGACTGCCAGTTCTTTTTCCTGGCGTTTTGCCTGAACTACCGCCAGGCCAAGCCGATCCTTGAACAGGATGCGGTTGGGCAAGTCAGTCAATATGTCGTGGTAAGCATGGTGAGTAATTTGTTCCTCGGCTCGTTTTCGATCCGTGATGTCGCGAGCGACCCCGTATGTGCCGAGAAATTCGTGTTTTGTAGAACCTTTATCCAGCGTGTACATGCCGGTCGAGTTGAGTACGATGGTAATCAGCGTATTTTCGAAATGGCGTTCTTCTTGAAAGTTATTGAAATACTTCAGACGTAATTCGATATTGCGCGATGCACGAAGCCCGGAGCGGCGTTCGTTGAAAACATTGGTTGCATGGACCAAGTCGTCCTCATGCACAACAACAGAAAAATGTTTACCTATCAGTTCTTTACGATCGATACCGAGCAAGTTCGCGACTCGTTTATTGACAAAGGAAAAGCACCCTTCGAGATTCAATGTGTAGATGATGTCGGGGGAATTGTCGATAAGGTAGCGATAGAGTCTTTCGGATCTTTCGATCCTCGAAGCCATTTGCCGGTTTTGGGTTACAAGATGCCGTCTCTGTAGCGCATTACTCACCTGATTGAGAAATTCTCCCGGATCGTAAGGCTTGCGCAAATATCCATAGGCCCCTCTCTCAAGCGCACCTATTGCCGCTTCAATGGCTGTATCGCCTGATAGAACGATCACGTAGGCGTCTATCTCACGCTCCCTGATGAAATCCATGATCTGATGGCCGGACATGTCTGGAAGCCGAAGATCAAGCAACACCAAGTCAAATTGCAATCGCGTGAGATGTTCGATCGCCTCCTTGCCGTTGCATGCGGTAGTCAAATGGTAGCCTCGACCATTCAGCAACCCGCGTACACTGTCGAGTTGTCGTGGCTCATCATCGATCAATAGCAGACGGGATTCAAGGCAGAAATGACTCTCGGCTTTCGCATCAGCCCTCCCCATGCCAAAGGTTAGAAAAGCAGAATCTATATCGTCCATAAGTTCCTCATACTGGAATTCGAAGATGCGAAAGACCGCTCTGGGCTTGCTCTGCCTTGTCAAATATCGGAAGCAATATTTCAAATATCGTGCCCTCGTCGCTGCTGCGGCAAGTCACTACCCCGTCAAGTTTCTGGACGAGTTCTTGGACTATGCTCAATCCAAGACCCATGTGGTCTCCAGCCTTAGTGGTTTGCACCGGAGAAAAGAGCTTCGTCAGAATTTCCGGAGCAATCCCAGGTCCGCTGTCCTGAACCGTCAGCGCACAATAGAGACGGCCGTTGCGATTGATGGCGCCGCTTGTGGCAAGGACAATTTCGCCGCTTTCCCGTATCGCTTCGGCAGAGTTTTTGATCAAGTTGAACAGAATTTGCTTGATTGAATCACTGTCGGCTTTAATCTTGAAGGTTCCCTTTTGCAAGCGCGTCTTGATGTGCACCGACGGTGGGGCAAATTTTGTCTTGTGGAAGAAACTGACCACATCGCTGACGACTTGGTTGATGTCGATTACATCCTCGTTTGGCGGCAGCTTGATGTCCGAGAGTTCTCGCAGAATATTTCCAACACGATCGATTTCGCTACCGAGGATGGATACTTCGGTCGACACGGGCTCCTGCTTCGCCACTTTAGCGCCGAGTATGGAGAGATAATTCTTGATGATGCCCAATGGATTATTGGCCTCATGGACGACGCGGCGAGATGCCTGACGATATTCTTCGGCGATTCGCTCCGCAATCCGCCTGCCTTCGTATTTTTTCCGGTTTTCGGCATCTATAGCCGCCGCGGCTTGAACGGCGAAATCCATCAGGAATGACGTGCGTTGTTGCAAATCGGCAACCTGAATATGAATTGACGCGCCGACCACAACCCCCAGGCAATCCTGGCCGTGCAGCAGAGGCAGGCAAACCAAATATTCGGTATCCAGCAGGCGCAACAACTGCTCATCCGCCAGGCTCAATTCGGCTTTGGTATTTGGTCGAACCTTTCCTTTGCGAATCTGCAGATACAACTTCTGATCTGCGGGCGAGCCGAATGCTTTCGCATCGGAGTCAAGAAAAATTGGCTTCCGCCCTTCAATTGACGCGGAAACTGCTCCTCCGTCATCCAACGGCATCATGAATTCCGCATGATTCAGTCGGGAGGATGTTGTTGACACCCCATGCAGGCAGCGCGTTTCAGCTTCCAGCATCAAAATGATTACATCCTTGAAACCGAACAACAACGCTGCCGCCTGAACTATGGAGGATTTAACTTCACTAGAACCTTGCTGGCGGGAAAACAAGCGCCGCGCTTCGGAATTCAAGATCAGATGTTGCACTTCCACGGCCAGTTGCTGGTTTGGATTGTCCGCCGTCTCTTCCTGGATTGAAGAGTTTGGCGCCAGCATTGAGGTTTCCATATCTGAAATTTCGATGTTTAGAAAATCGGCGGTCTGCTTAACCTGTTCCTTGGTGCGTTCGCAAATCACCTCCAGAGCCTTGTTCTCGATACCAAGGAGTTGCTTGGCCATTTCCTGCACTGACTGATGCGCGCCACGGCTAGCGATCAAATCTGCAAGGATCACGATACGTATCAACGGATGCGTCGAAATTACCCTTGCGATCGGCTGGTGATGATAGAGAATGCTGTCGACTAAAAATGAGTCCAGTCCCCAACGTTCGATCAGCATTGCACCGGCCTCGGCGTGGGTGATGTGCAATACCTTCTCCTCCAGCAAACACAGGTTTTCATCATCAGCATGGCTCGCCAACGTCAAATACTCTTCGGGAGCCACCGCATAGAGAGCCAAGCGACCGACATCATGCAGTAACCCTGCCAGATAGGCTTCCTCGAGATATGGATAGTTGACCGCAGCCGCAATTTCTCTTGCAGACACTGCCGCCACCAACGAATGCTGCCAGAAGCCGCGCAGATCGGCGCGTTTGGCATGGGATAAACCATTGAAGACTTGGAGTACCGACTCGCTAATCAGCAAGGTCTTGGTGGTGTTCATGCCCAACTTCTGCAGCGATTGCTGAAGTCCGGGCTTATGACCGCGACTTGCATAAGCGGAACTACTGGCGACGCTCAGGATCTTCGTAGCCAGCGCTGTATCCTTGGCAATTACTGAAGCGAGATAATCCAGCTCGGCATCTTCGTCCTGACACAGGCGGATCAGCTTGATCAATATCTGCGGCATCGCCGGAAGTTTGGCGATCAATAGTCGTTGGCGGATATCATGCGTGGAATCGCGCATAGAAACTAATTTATCCCGGTTTCGATCTGCAAGGGTCTGTTAATTAATAATTTAAATTAATCAATAAAATAGGGAATTATATTAAGATACTTGTTTAATTAAATGTGACACAAAAAAAGCTTCACCGCAACAGGAACTTTGTTCTCATGCAGAAATTAGAGAAAATTTTTGCCATCAGACAGGTTCTCTCCGTCGGATTCCTTCAAGCAGGAACGCCGAACAGGTAACCCTGGCCGCCATCGACGCCGGCAGCGAGCAGTGCTGCGACTTGTGCCTCGCTCTCTATATTCTGGGCCAATACCTGGACGTCCAGCGAGTGCGCTAACTGCGTCATCGACAACACGATGTTGCATGCGATTCCGTCGACAGCGACTTCGGCGACCAATCCACCGGCCAGCTTTACATAATCCGGAGGCATTTGCCGCAACAATTTAACCGCCTGAGGATCCAGGCCAAAATTGTCTATACCGAATTTCGCTCCATATTTTCGCACCAAGGCCATCGTTCGCTGCGCTGCTTCGACGTTGCGAAGACAAGCAAACTCCGAAAGCTCAACCGACAGGCGCGTCGCGCTGTCTTTCAGGCTGACTAGCGCGCCGCCCAACCAATCCATGAATTCCGGGTCACTCACCCCCTGGTAGGAGAGATTAAGCGCCACTCGCCGGTCTTCACCCTTGCGCCGCAAGTAGTCCAGCCCCAAGGTGACCAGTGCGCGATCAACATCCGACATAAGCCGGTGTCGCACCGCCATGGGCAGAAAACTCGATGCTGGAATCATGTTGGACTTTTCGTCGATGAGACGCGCCATCAATTCCGAGTGAAGAGGCGGCGCCGGCTCCCCGAACAGCACCACTGGTTGGGCCGCCAAAACCCAGCGGCCTTCCTGGAGCGCACTCTTTATCAGCATGCGCCACCCGAACGAACCCAGCGCACCGGCTTCGTCGCGCTTGTCCGACAGGGTCACCAGTGCATTTCGACCCGACTGCCGGGCAGATTCGACCGCCAGATCGGAACGTGCAAACACTTCCGAGCGCGAATATTCCGGATGGAACCACATAACCCCCATGCTAAAACTCACCAATCCCGCCGCCGGGCTGCGTGCAATTGTCGCGATGATTCTTTCACGCAGTCCCGCTGCGCCCTTTTCCAACTCAAACTCGGGCGGATCGGTAATTACGAAGCTGAAAGTGTATTCATTGATGCGCCCCGCCAACACCAACTGTTGGCCAGAAAACTGCTCCCGCACTGCTTTCAATACCGCCAGCATCAGATCCAGGCTATCGCGGAAGCCATGCGAACGGCAGAACAGGCGCATATCATCGAGGTCGATGGCAATCAACGCCGCAGTAGCAAATCGCACCTCGCCGGCGAGAAGATCTTTCAGGCGCAACTCGAAACCGTGGCGATTGGCGAGCCCAGTCTCCTCATCCTCATAGGCTGCCTTGCGTAACTCTTCGGCTTTGGCTGCTTCGGCGTCCAGCATTTCGGCGACTCGGCGTGACATTTCGTTCATCGCCAGCACTACGCTGCCAAGCTCCGGCGCCGTTGGCACACGGTCAATCTGTTCGAAGCGCTTTTCCTGAACCGCCCGAGCACTATTCTCGATCCACTGCAGCGGTTCCAAAATAAAACGCAGCAGCAACTGCATCACCATCAGGCTGCCGGCAAAAATACCAACAATCCACAGCGACATATTAACCGCCGTCTGCCACAGGTACTGATACGCGATGGTCGGCTGGCTCACCACCAGCACCTTGCCCAGTTGTCGCCAACCCGAGGAGATGTGTGCTTCACCGGGCGTCGTTTCAATCGGGAGCAACCGCGAGAACCATACCGGAACCCCTTCAATCTTTTCAGGCAGATCCTTCTTGACTACCGTGGTACGGTCTGTCGCCAGTACCACCACTTGCTTGAAGTAGCCGCGATCGAATACGCTGCTGACCTGTAATTCAACGAGTATCTTGTCGCCCTTGCCCAGGGTCTGCTGCAATGTAATCGATAGCGCCGTCGCCGCGTCCTGCGCATGCGAAGCGAGCTGTTGCTCAAGATAGCGCCGTGTAGCGGAAAGCGACGCCCACAGCACTACCATCAGAACCACCATGAACAGCACGGAAAGCACCAGAAATAGCTGCCGTCGCAAACTCATGATGCAATCTCCCTTTTGCTCTCCATCCTTCCGTCTAAATTGCTATTGCTCTCATCAAGCGGTCTGTTGCGACTGCGACCCGGCGAGGGTAACTCATGGCACACCCAGGCCAGCGACAGGATGACCACCATGGTAAGCGCATTGGCGGGAATTTGAAGATTGAAATCAACCGTACTATGAATCAGCAATGCCACAATGCTCATTGTCACCCCGAAGGCGATGCCGCGCGGCAGACTCGATCGCCGTCGCAACAGCACGCGCAGGGAACGCCACAACGCCAAGGCCACCATGGCGCCCAGCAGACCTAAGCCGATGATCCCATAATCCGCCGCAATCTCGACAAAATCATTGTGCGTATGATCGTAATAAAAATCCCCGACCCCGCGGTAGCGCATGAAGCTGCCGTAAAAGCTGCCGCCGCCGGCGCCGGTGAGCGGGAAGTCTTCTATGATCTGCATGGCGCGACGACCACCCTCGGTGCGATCTTCAACGGTTTCCTCGCGCCCCCGGTTCTCATTGGTCAGCGACGTCTCCTCCAGCCGATTCACCACTTTTTCCAAGCCAACCCAGGTGCCGACAATGAACACGTCGATGATTACCAGACTGGCGATCAAGGCGATCATCGCCGGCGCCGTCCGGCGCGTCAGCAGAATAGCGATCAGGCCAACGAGCAGCATCGACGCAAAGAACGCCGCGTTGCCCATGCGTGAGCGCGTCAACACCAGCCCTATCACCATCACGACCAGCATCAGGCGCAGATGCATCTTGGAGCTTAAAAGAAATTCGAACACCAGCCGCATGCGGTGATTCCAGCCGCTCGGCCAACTGCTGCCCGTTCCCAACCGAGCCAGCATCAGGCCGATGCCGATCGACAGGCACATGCAGAGGTAACCCGCCAGGTGATTTTGATTGATGTAAGTACCAATTGCATGGTGGTGAGCCACTTCGACATGAAACAACCAGTAATGCGCTCCCAATGCATGCAGCGTCGTCCCCAACACCGCCTGAAACACCCCACTGACCACCAGCGTCAGCGCCAGCCGCTCAAGACGAGCGGCGTTTCGTATGCTCATCGCTGCGACCAGGAAAACACAGAAATACACGAATGCCAACATACCCATCATGCGCGTTTGGAACACGTCGAGCGACAGCGTCATCACTTCGTCCCCCGCCTGTATCCGCGCCGCCTCCGGCGACAGCAGGGCCACCACTGCCGCCGGCATTGGCAGTGTCTGCAACCAGGTCAGCGCCACCATAGCCGCCAGCAGTCCGAGCGGCCAGGCAAAGCGCTGCAGACGCGTCAGCGCGGCCTCTGACTGTCCGCGCCAAGCGAGCAGCGTCCCCACCACCAGCGCCAGCGCCCAGACCAGCAGAATGCCCATCGCCCAGACGCGGTTGCTGCCCAGCGGCAAGGGAGCCCAGATCAACAACCCAAGCAGGCCGAGGAAGACAAGCTCATCGCGCACGGCAGTAGCAGAATCAGTGGAGTTCACGGATGCAATAAAAACTCAGGTCAAAAAAAATGGCAGCGAAACGCTGCCATTTTTGAAGAAGAAGTCCAGGGGGCAATCAATCAGCTTCGGCTCCGACTC
This sequence comes from uncultured Sterolibacterium sp., assembly GCA_964360125.1. GTDB lineage: Bacteria > Pseudomonadota > Gammaproteobacteria > Burkholderiales > Rhodocyclaceae > JACRAR01. The sequence continues at coordinate 8,990 of CAYHXK010000002.1, read as the reverse complement.
TGGTCGCCGCTGGTACCACCACCCACCGTAGCAGCACGCGAAGTGCCCAAGCCTGTCTGGCCGATACTGGGTAGTACAAGAGACGGTGCAGGGCTGGTGCTCTGTTGACTGGTGCTTTGCTGACTAGTGCTCTGTTGGCCGGTGTTCTGTTGACTACTGCTTTGCTGACCGGCCGCAGTGGCGGCAAGAACCGTCGTCGGATCAGCCCCGGCAGCAATCGCTGCGTTGGTTACCGACTGCGTACTTACACCCGCAGAAACGACCGCAGTGACAACCGTATTTGCCGGGACCCCCGCCGCCACCAGCGCTGTCACCAAGGAGGTGGAATCGGCGCCTGCGGCAATCGCGGCTTTGCTCACCGACTGGACATTTGCGCCCGCCGAAACAACCCCAGTGACAACTGCATTGGCCGGTATGCCAGCCGCCACCAACGCTGTCACCAAGGCCGTGGGTTCGGCGCCGGCGGTCACCGCCGCTTTGGTCACCGACTGGACATTTGCGCCCGCCGAAATGGTGGCTGCAACGACCGCAGCGGCCGGCATACCCACCGACACCAGTGCCGTTACCACCGTGGCGGGATTGGCGCCATTCATTACCATGGCCAGCGTCAAGGTTGCAGGCGCAACACCCGCCACCTGCGCCGCAGCAGCTATCGACTCCAGTTTTTCGCCCTTGGCCATGCGCTCTTGAACTTCCATATCCACCGCACGAACCGACATGCCAGGCTGGAATGCCAACACACCACCACAGGTCATCAGGGCGCCAAGAAGAACACTGATAGCAGAAAATTTATTCATGGCCATGGATATATCCGGGAAATAGTACCGATCGGTTGATTCTTTCAAGCGCTATTGGTTGGGACTCTACGCATTTCAACTTTTCCCAATGTTAACAACAAATAACGTATTTTGTCAATGTAATTCGATGACATTGCTTAGCAGCGTGGTCTGGATGATCCAGATTCACGAGGCTTATAAAACTCCTATTTGAACCAATCCCACACCGCGAAAGAAAAACCTGGAAGCTGATCGATGCTCAATGCAGATGTGACCAGGTACAACACTAAAATTCCAAATAGGGTCGAGACCGTGCCAAAAGTCACCAGAATCGTCGCCAGCGCCAGTCGTTGCAGTTCATGTTCACGTCGCGTGAGGGCACGATGGTTGCGCCCGGCCAAAAAAACAAGGTAATAGTGCCAGCGCCAAAAGCTCAGCGTCCTGCGCCAATCGATGGCATGCGCGCCCCAACTACGCCCCCCCAAGGCGGCCTTGAGGGCCACCAGTTGCCCGTCGGTAAACGTCTCGGAACTTTGCGGCGGCAATTTCGCCAGCAGACTTTTGATGAACGGATCGTCGCGTATCGGCAACGACGCCAAAGTTATTACATGTTCCGTTTCTGTTTCAGAAGTTGACATATCGCTCCCATGGCAATCCATCTATTCGTATAACACAAATCGTCTATTAATCTATGCCGAACACTGCCCGCTTCAGGCTTGCCGTGACCCGCGCCGCCGCTTGACCATCCCACAGATCTGGAATGGCTCCCTTCGGCCAGCAACCCGTGCGCACTTCCTCGACCGATGCTTCCACGGTCTCCAACCGCACCAGTCGATTGGTCCCTTGCGTGACAGTCACCGGACGCTCGGTGTTATCGCGCAGCGTAAGGCAGGGTATGCCCAAGTAGGTGGTCTCTTCTTGAATGCCGCCGGAATCGGTGAGCACATAGGCAGCCCCGAATACCAGACTCATAAACTCCACGTAACCTAACGGTTCCCGCAGATGCATGCCGGGGCTGGCGTCAAGCGCAGCCCACAAGCCCGCAGCATCCAGGCACGCGCGCGTTCTTGGGTGTACGGGGAACACCAGCGGCATTTTCGCCGCCAGCCGGCGCAGGACACCCGTCAACTCGGCCAGCCGCCCGCTGTCATCCACATTGCTCGGTCGGTGCAGCGTTACAACGCCATAGCCATTTGGGGTCAGGCCGAGCGCCTCGCGCATGCCCTGACGTTCGATCTCCGGGCGCATCATCTCCATCGAGTCAATCATGATATTGCCGACCCGAACGATACGCTTGCAGGGTATGCCCTCCTGCATGAGATTTTCGTCGGCATCTTCAGACGGGGTCCACAACAGATCGGCCAGCACGTCGGTGGCGAGGCGATTGAGCTCCTCCGGCATGCTCCGGTCGCGACTGCGCAGTCCTGCTTCCAGATGCGCCACCCGGATGCCGAGTTTTGCCGCCGCCAGCGTGCACGCCAGCGTCGAATTCACATCTCCCACCACCACCACCCAGTCAGGCCGCTCAGCCATACAGGCCTTTTCGTAGGCGATCATCACCCCCGCGGTCTGCTCGGCGTGCGTGCCGCTACCTACGCCCAGGTGCACCTCAGGATGCGGCAAGCTCAAGTCGCGAAAGAAAGCATCGGACATGTTTGCGTCGTAGTGTTGCCCCGTGTGCACCAGGCGCACCCTGCACCATCCCGACTCCCGGATCAGTGCGTGGTAGAGCGGCGCCACCTTCATGAAATTTGGCCGCGCCGCGGCGACGAGATCCACCAGCACTGTCATGGCGCAACTCCCTGTCCGCGTGACGCCTGATCGAGGACACTGAGCATTCGATTTGCGAGCACGTCGCGATTGTAGCGGCCAGTGACGAACTTCCGCCCGGCTTTGCCCATGGCAAGACACTCTTCGCGATTGCCCGCCAATTGGAGAATCGCCTCGGCAAGCGCACTGGAATTCTCGGGCGGTATCGGAATCCCTGCCTTCGCTTCTCTCAACACGGCTTCGCTTTCTCCCTGCACGCCGAGGATAACCGGCCGCTCAGTGCTCATCGCCTCGAACATCTTCGAGGGCAGGACATGCCGGAATAGCGGCGAATCCCGCAGCAGCACCAGCGCCACGTCGCAAAGACGCCAGTATTCCCTGACCTCGGCTTTGCTCACTGAGCCGGCAAAATGCACGTTAACCAATCCCCGGTGTTCGGCCTCGGCCATCAGAGCTTTTTCTTCGGCGCCCGTACCCACCAGCACGATAGCGATGTTGTTGTGCTCAAGCAGTTGCTCTGCCGCATCGAGTAATGTCCCCAACCCGTGGGCTAAGCCAATGGTACCGACATACGCAGCAACAAACTTGTTCTGACAGCCAAACCTCTCAACCAGCACCTCTGACTTTTCTCCCGGTCGATACGCCTCCAGATCAGCACCATTCGGCACGACTTCGATTTTCCCAGGGTCGATACCGTTTCTCGAAAGTATCTCGCGAAACGAGTGCGTCACGCTGACGATCCGCGTCGCCTTGCGGTACAGAAAATACTCCAGCCGGCGCAACGCACGGATCAGCGCCGTTTCCTTCATCGCGCCGACCGCCACGATCGAGTCCGGCCACAGGTCGCGCAGCTCGAACACCCAGGGGCGCCGCTTCAGCCGCGATACGATATAGGCCGCACACGGCGTGAAGAACTGCGGCGAGGTCGATAAGATCACATCCGGACGCGGCAGAAAAGGCGTCGCGAGAATTGCGGAAACCATGAAACTCACGTAGTCGAGCGTGCGGCGCAGAAAGCCCTCGTTCGCCGTGATGTAAGTCCAAAGACGAATGACCTCCACGCCATCGATCGTCTCACGCTGCCACAAGCGGTTGCGATAGCCGTCGAAGATTTTTCCTGCCGGGAAGTTCGGCGCCGTCGTCACCACTGTCACGCGATGTCCTGATGCAACCCAGCGTAGCGTGTGCTCGTGGGTGCGGGAGGCCGGCGCATTCGTCTCCGGCGCAAAATTGTCTGTCAGAAATAGAATATGCATGGCTGTTCAACTTTAAATCGGCCTGAGACTGACTGTCACAGTGAAGGGCAGTTTTCCAGACACCGTCCAGGCGAGCACGATCCGCTCCTGCGTTAGTCCGAACTCCGGTGAAAAGCGGCCTCGTTCCTCGTCGAGCACGACACCCGCTGTTTCAACCGACAGCACGAGTTTTTCCCCTGTAAGCAGATCGAACTGCCATTGCGCCCCGCTCAAGCGTCGCGCCGTCACAGCCGGGTGCAACGGAATGCGCCCAATCGCGCGGTGTTCACCGGTTCCTTCGATCTCGTCAGTCCATCGAACGGCATTGCCCATAACCTCCACCGTGCGCCGATGCATCGGTCTCCCGGGCAAGCGCATATAGCCGTCATGCGCACACGAGGCACGCATCGCTTCAGCCTCCTCGGAACAACTAAAGCCCACCGGATACGCCCGCCGCGCCACCCTGAAGCCGTCCCACACTTCCGAGGAGTTCTCGCCGTCGATCTCCAGCGTATTGTGCGCCGCCGTGGAGCGCTCCCAATGCCGGATCGCCCCGCGCCCGTAGCGCGACGTTCCCGAATTGCAGATCACGCGCTGCCGACCCCAGGAAAGCTCAAACGACAGCGTGTCGGCATGGGCGTGACCGGGAAGATAGTCCGGCCCTACCGGCCCCACATCAAAAAAAACCGTCAACGGCCCCTGCGCGAAGCGAATATAACCGCTCGGCTCCAGGCTGGTAAGGCGTCCCAACTCCATGCGCGACGCCTCGATCTCCAGCCTTTCAGCGTAGCTGCTTAACTCACTATACGGAACCGCAATCCCCAAAGCAGCATCGTTGAAAAATCCAATGCCGCCATCGGGGTGGGTCATCGTGCGTGCCCAGTGCAGCATACGCCCCGCCGTTTCCCGCAGCGCGGCGATCATGCCTTGCGGAATCACCCCGGGATAACTGCGCGAAAGGCTGATCAGGTCGAGCACTTCCTCCAGCAAGATGGCGTGGTACATGGGGCTGCGCTCGAAATGCCCGCCATCGGCGAGTATCTGTTCGCCATGCTGTGCAGCGAGGATTTTCAGCCCCTTGCGCAACCAGCCCTGCGCCTCCGCTCCTTCGAAAAAACACCCCGCAAACACGAGGGCCTTCGCGTTCGCAAGCAGATGATTGCCCAGCAAGTGCCACTCGACCCGTGAAGAGAGGGCGCGCGCCTGTACCGCCAGGCTGTGTCGCGCCGCTTCGTCCGGTGCGCCGCCCAAGAGGGCCCACTTGATCCAGTTAACGATGCGCAGCGACGTGGGATACGGCTCCCAGCCGCAACCCTGCCCCACCGGGTTTTCCGCGATCCAGCGCGCGATCAGCGCGCGATGCCAGTCGGCCCGCTCGAACGCGCCCTCCGCACAGAAATCGTCGAAGTAATGCAGGTTGTACCGCCAGAGCGCCTCCCACTGCGAGTTGTTCCAGTCCACATCCGTCGCCAGTCGATGCTCTTCATTCAAAAATCTGAAAGTGTCGGCGGCTAGCATGGAGCGACGTTTGCGCGGAAATGCCGCGAGCGGCTGAAGCGGTTGGCGTCGCGCCGGCGCCGGGCCGCTGTCAGGCGTGCGAAACGTCGGGATGTTCCGCCACACGCGCCAGAATATCTGGCTCGGTCTCAAGTACCGAATGGTGTGAAGATAAAGCATCCAACGACCGAACACGTTCACAGCCTGAGCGTCTTCTTGATATCTTTGGTGAGCAGGTATAGATGGTACTTGTCCACCGGCGAAGCTTCAAAACCAAAGCGCTCATAGAATTGTCTGGCATCATCGTCGATGGCATGCACGAGCAATACCCGGCTGGCGACAATTTCCTGGGCTCTGAGAAAGCGCACGAACGCGTCCTTGAGGAGTGCCTTACCCAACCCCTGTCCAGCTTCGGACCGATCCACTGCCAGTCTCGCCAGCAACGTCGCCGGCACCACCGGGTACCGCCCTGTACCCTTGGTGATTCTTCCTGCAGCGCTGCCCGCCTCGATGGAAGCCGAGGTCAGGCTGTAATACCCAACGACACGGATACCGCGCAGCGCTACATAGCTTCGCGCCGTATTCGCGCGCTGAGCGAGCAGCGCATGTTTTTGCAGGAATTCATTAAGCGGTGGCTTGAGGCAATCGAAAGACGATGTTTCATGCGACTCACCCAGGAGCTGCGGCCCGGATAGAGGCGGCAGGCTCACTTGTCGAGAATCCCCGGCTCGGAAAACAGTTTTCGCAACCTGGGAATCACCCGAGGCGGTGCGTCCAGCGCCTCGCACAGCGCCTTCATCTGGGCTGCCGGCACGGTAAACCGGTTCTGCTCCGCAAGCAGTGATTCCGCTTTTTCCCGCGCCGAAGCAAGAACAAATTCGCTCAGCGACTTGCGTTCGAGCTCGGCCGCACGTTTGAACAACGCCTTTTCTCCAGGTGCGAGCCGGATTCCCAGCCGATCCTCCTTCGCTACTATTTCCATGGCACTCCCCACTACGATATGCAGATGTTGCCACATTGTACGCACACCATGCGGCGTGTCAATCCAGCCGATTGCGCCGGGTTGACTCCGCCAACTCGATTGTCACCCGCGACACCTCGATCAACTCATTGAACGGAATCGGCGCCGGTCCGCCGGTCTGCAACGCATGCACGAAGGCAGTCGCACACGCGCGCTGCCCTTTGTCCTGCCGCCACAGATTCATCTTGCCGAAGCCCGGCCAGCCGTAACCGCGCAGGCGCCGGAAGTTGTCCAGTTGCAGCACCCGGCCAGCGCAGAACACCTCCAGCCGCTCCTTGGGGAAAGCCTTGCTGCCATTGGCAAGGTAATGCACCGTGCCGATCGACCCGTCGGCGAAAGCCAGTTGCAGAGTCACCGTGTCGCCGCTAGCCGCACTCATGGCGTTGCGACTGTACCCCGCGATTGAACAGCCCGCCAGAAACCGCAGCAGATCGATGAAGTGGCAGGCCTCGCCTAAGATGCGCCCGCCGCCGACGGCCGGATCCTGCGTCCAGTGCGTTGGCGGAACGGCGCCCGCATTCACCGTCAGCACGAACGACTTTGGCCCGGGCACACCGCCCAGCAGGTCTTTGATTTTCCGCACCTGCGGGGAGAAACGGCGATTGAACCCAACCATCACCAGCGGCGTCTGTCCGGCTTCGAGCTTCGCCCCATACGCCTGCTCGATCGCCTCCAGCTCAGCCAGCGTCAGGCACAGCGGCTTCTCCACGAAGACCTGCTTGCCCTGCTGAAGCGCCATCAACACAAAGCGCGCGTGGCTGTCGTGGCGGGTCGTGATCACCACCGCATTCACTTCCGCATCGCCCATCACAGCATCCGCATCCGTAGTGGCCGTCTCGATGCCGAACTTGCGCGCCGCGTGCACACCGCTGACCCCTTGCGCCGAAGCCACGGTCTTGAGCCGTGCGCCTGCTGCCTTGAAGGCCGGGATCAGCACCGCCGTGGCGTAATTGCCCGAGCCCACAAAACCCAGTACTGCGCCCAGCACAGCGCCGCCTCCTCCCGTCATCGCGATTGCCGCGGCCCCTGCGGGCCTCGCAATCACAGGAGCGTGGCGATCCATGCCTCCCACCTGCACCGTCGCCCGCCGCAGCTCGGACTCCGGCTGCTCGTTCGCCGTGGGATAGGTAAGCAGTATGCCCAGCGACGGCCCGGACCCGCCCACCAAGGCGTAGGCTTGCTCCGCCTCGCCAATCGGAAAGCGATGTGAAATGAGCGGCTTCACATCCACGCGCCCATCGACCATCATATCGAGCACGGCTTCGAAATTGCGCTGCTCGGTCCAGCGCACGAAACCCACCGGGTAGTCGTGCCCCTTCTCCTCGTAGTCCGCATCGTAGCGTCCCGGCCCATACGAGCACGACACCTGGAAGGACAGTTCCTTCTCGAAGAAATCGGCGCGCGACAGCTCCAGCCCCGTCACTCCCACCAGCACGATGCGGCCGCGCTTGCGGCACATCTGCGCCGCCTGATGCATCGGCTCGTTGCTCTGCGTGGAAGCCGTGACGATCGCTGCATCCACGCCCCGCCCGCGGGAGAAGGCGCCCAGCCCCGCCGCCACCGGATCCTCGCTGCGGGAAAGGTCCACGGTCTGCGCTCCGAAGTCACGCGCCAGCGCTAGCTTTGCGCCATCGAAATCGATGCCCAGCACCCGGCAGCCGTTCGCGCGCAGGAGTTGTGTCGTCACCAGGCCGATCAAGCCCATGCCGACCACCGCCACGCACTCGCCCAGCGTCGGCTGCACAAGGCGAATGCCCTGCAGCGCAATGGCGCCGACCACGGTAAATGCCGCCGCCTCGTCCTCTACGCCGTCCGGTACTTTGGCGCACAGGTTGGCGGGCGCCACCACGACTTCCGCGTGCTTGCCGTTGGAGGCGACCCGATCGCCCGGCGCAAATCCGCTCACCCCGGCCCCCACCTCCAGCACCTCGCCGACGTTGCAATAGCCCATCGCGATGGGCTGATCGAGCTTGTTGCGCACCGCTTCGAGCGTCGGCAGCAAGCCATCGGTCCTGATCTTGTCGAGCACCATCCGTACCTTGTCCGGCTGCTGGCGCGCCTTGTCGATCAGGCTGGCCTTGCCGAATTCGACCAGCATGCGCTCGGTGCCAGCCGATACCAGCGACACCCGCGAGCGAATCAGGACCTGCCCCGGCCCGACGCGCGGACAGGGCACATCAGCCACCTCGGTGGCGCCGGTCTTGAGGTTTTGGAGAATCTGTTTCATGCCCTGTCCTGTCGTTTTTCAAACGCAACGACGCCACTCCGCACGCTGCCATCCGCCCCTAACCATAAACTCCTCCCGATCGAAAGCGCCTTCCGGAGAGAAGGCTGGTTGGCGTGTCGGCCAGCACATGCTTAACCGTGTCAAGGTCGCGTGTGAATCGGACAGTTCCCGCATGATAGGAGAGGCTCACCGGCCGGTCAGCAAGCGCAGCGCTTCCTCGACTTTTTTGAGATGATTCGCGCCAAGCGTGCAATAGCAATACATCAGCCGCCGAGTCGAGATAGCGCGAACCTGGTCGATCAACAGATCGGTATCGAATTTGAGCTTGCCGGTTTTCTGCACTCTTACCCGTAAAGGGAAGGCGTCTGAGGGAGGCAGTGTTTCAACATCGCTGGTCCCAGGGATGACAATGAAGGTCGGATGCCCCGCGTTGTTCAGCGCATCGGTTTGGATAATGAGCGCCG
>CAYHXK010000001.1:5920-37313 GCA_964360125.1 uncultured Sterolibacterium sp. | reverse complement strand
GAGCTTTCGCCGTCACAGCGCGGCGCCGTGCAGGATCTGGCTTACGGCACCCTGCGTCAGTATGGCCGCGGGGATTTCATTTTGGCGCACCTATTGCGCTCGCCGCTGCAGGAGGGCGAGGACAAACCCGGCAAAACGCTGTTGCGCGCCCTGCTGCTGACCGCGCTGTATCGGCTCGAAACCCGCCCGGCCGATGCCCATACCATCGTGGATCAAGCCGTCAATGCGACTGCCGGCATCGATCAGGGGCGGTTCAAGGCGCTGGCCAATGCCGTTCTGCGTAACCGGTTGCGCCGGGAAGCCGAGTTGCTGGCTGCCGCCAACGCCGATCCGGTGGCGCTCCATCAACATCCGCTCTGGTGGATCGACAGAATCCGCGCTGCCTATCCTGAACAATGGGAAAGCATCCTGGCCGCCGACAATACCCATCCGCCGATGACCCTGCGCGTGAATCGGCGCCGCATCGGCGCCGAGGCCTATCTCGCCCAGCTGGCTGCAGTCGGAATTGGCGCGCGCCTGTTGGCAGAGCGGGAATCGGCCATCCTGCTGGAGCGGCCCCAGGCGGTGGATAAATTACCGGGCTTTGTTGACGGGCTGGTATCGGTGCAGGACTGGGGCGCCCAACGCGCGGCGCCCCTGCTCGAGGCGCAGGACGGCATGCGCGTCCTGGATGCCTGTGCCGCGCCCGGCGGCAAAGCCACGCACCTGCTGGAACTCGCCGCTGTCGATCTGCTGGCGCTCGATGCCGAGCCGGCCAGGATCGCACGGGTTAACGAAAATCTTCAACGTCTTGGCCTGCAAGCGCAAGTCAAAGCCGCCGATTGCCGAGTGTTGGAGTCCTGGTGGGACGGTCGTCCGTTCGAGCGTATCATCGCTGACGTGCCGTGCTCGGCTTCGGGTGTAGTACGCCGTCATCCAGACGGAAAATGGTTGCGGCGGGAAGCGGATATTGCCGGTTTTGCCCGCAATCAGGCTGAAATTATCGATGCCCTGTGGCAAGTGCTCGCCCCCGGTGGCAAAATGCTCTATTGCACGTGCTCGCTGTTTCCTCAGGAAAACGCTATGCAAGTCGGTTTTTTTAGCTCCCGTCACGCCGATGCGTTGCGTCTACCCGTGGATGGCGGAGACGAGCGCGGAGGAGTGGCGTCAGCACGGCAGCCTTGGCAACTGTTGCCGCAAGCGGAACATGATGGTTTTTTTTATGCTTTATTGCAGAAACGTGCTTAAAGCGTGCTTTCAATCGAGAACACGCCCAAGAGCCTGGCGCATAGAGTCGCCTGCGATTTCATGAGGCAGGTTCTTGAACCAATGCGGAGGCTGCTCTGCGCTGTCGTTCTGACGGGCGCGTTGTGTCTCTCAGGAATGCCTGGGGCGGCTTGGGCCGGCACGATCGAGCCAACCACGGCGAAGCTGACGGCTGGAGAAAACGCTTATCTGGTTTCAGCGGAATTCAACATCGATCTCGGCAGTCGTCTCGAGGAGGCCGTTTCACACGGCGTGCCGCTGTATTTCATACTCGAGTTGGAAATTACCCGTAACCGCTGGTACTGGCCTGGCGAACACATTGCCGGCCGCACGCTGAATTACCGTCTCGCCTATATTCCACTGACGCGCCAATATCGTCTTTCCCGGGGCGGTGCGCTGCACTTGAACTTTTCTTCGCTGGCGGAGGCTTTGCATGTCATGGGACGGATTGCCGAACTCCCGGTCGCCGACAAGGGTGCGCTGAAAATCGGCGAAACCTACCAGGTGGCATTGCGTTTGGCTTTGGATCGCCAACAGCTTCCCAAACCGCTCCAGGTCGATGCCATCGCCAACAAGGATTGGCAGGTTGAAGCGAAAGTGCTGCGCTGGCAATTCACGCCCACAGCGGAATCCGCCACGGCCCCAGCCGCAGCAGGGGAGCGCGAACCCAAATGAGAGTGCTGCTCATCATAGTCGCCGCAATCGGCGCGATCCTGCTATTCCTGCTGGCTTCGGCGAGTGCCAACACGGCCTTGTTCGGGCGCAACTATCCATTGCTGCTGGGCCTCAATGCCGTCGTCGTGGTGGCCTTGCTGGTGTTGGTGATAGTGCAATTGCATACCTTGTGGCGAGAGTACCGACGGGGTGTTTTCGGCTCGCACCTGAAATCGCGGTTGTTGCTGATGCTGGCGCTGATGGCGGTGCTGCCGGGCGCATTGGTATATGTCGTTTCCCTGCAATTCGCGATCAACAGCATTGAGTCGTGGTTTGACGTGCGCGTCGATAGCGCCCTGGAAGGCGGACTGGATCTCGGGCGCAACGTGCTCGACAGCCAACTCGCCGATCTCACTGAAAAGGCGCGGGGCATGGCGCTCGATCTGGGCGATGCCGGCGATGCCAATATTTTGCGAGCGACGCAGATAAACCGCTTGCGGGAACAAGCCGGCGTGCAAACGGCGACCTTGTTCACTGCAGCAGGCCAGGTGCTGGCGAGCAGTTCGAGCGATTCGGAAAAGCTCCTGCCCGATCTGCCGAGTACCGCGCAACTCCGCCAGGGGCGCCAGGGGCGCGGCCTGTCGCTGGTGGAAGGCGATGCCACCACCGGCCTGACCCTGCGGGTGCTGGCGCCGGTGACCGGTAGCGCGCTGTCGATGGAACCGCGCCTACTGCAACTGACCCAGCCGGTGCCTCCGGCCATCGCCAGGAGCGCCGCCAGCGTCGAAGCGGCTTACCGCGACTATCAGGAACTGTCGCTGGGCCGCCAAGGCTTGAAACGCATCTACACCCTGACCCTGACCCTGACCCTGCTGCTGGCGTTGTTCGCCGCGATCGCCCTGGCTTTTTTCCTGGCCAAGCGCCTGGCCGCGCCGCTATTGATTCTGGCCGAGGGTACACAGGCGGTGGCGGCTGGCGACTTCACTCCGCGCGCGGCACTGGAAACCGATGACGAGTTGGGTGTGCTGATCCAGTCTTTCAACCGGATGACGCGCCAGCTGGACGATGCTCGACAACAGACCGAACGGCATCGCGGTGAAGTCGAAGCGGCGCGCGCCTATCTGGAAAGCGTGCTGGCCAACCTTTCCGCCGGGGTGCTGGCCTTTGACCGGGATTTCGTGCTGCGCGCCTGCAATCGCGGCGCCAGCGCCATCCTCGACGACGCCATTGATGCCTTGGAGGGTCAGCCGCTGGCTGACTGGCAGGGGCATTTGGCGCTGAAACAGGCGATCCGCGAGGGGTTTGCCGGAACTGGCGGACAGGGCGGGAAAGCCAAGGAGTGGCAACGTCAGCTTGATCTTGAGCGTGACGACGGCGTCCCGCAAATGCTGTTGTTGCGGGGATCGACCCTGCCCGCAACCGGCGGCGGCGGTTATGTGGTGGTGTTCGACGACATTACCCATCTCATCGCCGCGCAGCGCACTGCCGCGTGGGGCGAAGTGGCGCGGCGGCTGGCGCATGAGATCAAAAATCCTTTGACACCGATCCAGCTCTCCGCCGAGCGGCTCCAGCAAAAGCTTGCCGGCAAGCTCGATGCGGACTCCCAGGAGATGCTGGATCGTTCGACCCAGACCATCGTCAATCAGGTTGAGGCGATGAAAAACATGGTCAACGATTTCCGTGACTACGCCCGCACGCCGCCGGCGCAGTTGCAGCCCATCGACCTGAATGCACTGGTGTTGGAAGTGCTGGAGCTCTACGCAACCTCCAGCGTCAGGATCGTCACTGCATTGGCGCCACAATTGCCACTAGTAGCGGGAGACCCGACGCAACTGCGGCAGGTGATCCACAATCTGCTGACCAATGCCGAGGAGGCTGCGGAGGATGCCGCCGCGGACGGGGGAAATGTTCCAGGTGGCGGCACGGCCGGGCCGGAAATCCGGATTGTCACGCGCTTCGAGGACAGTAGTGCGCTGCTTGCAGTCAGCGACAATGGCAGTGGTTTTCCGGCGCGTATCCTGGCAAACGCCTTCGAGCCTTATGTCACCACCAAGGCCAAGGGAACCGGATTGGGCTTGGCCATCGTCAAGAAAATCGTGGACGATCACCGTGGCGAAATCAGTATCGCCAACCGCAAACCGCTCGGCGCGGAAGTAACCATTAGACTGCCGCTGGCAGCATGATTGAATGAATTGGACCTATGGCGCAAATACTCGTAGTCGATGATGAAATGGGAATTCGCGAGCTACTCTCGGAAATTCTTTCCGATGAGGGCCACGATGTGCGGCTCGCTGAAAATGCCGCTACGGCGCGCCTGGCGCGGGATGCGATGCGGCCCGACCTGGTATTGCTGGATATCTGGATGCCCGACACCGACGGCATTACCCTGCTCAAGGAGTGGGCCGGGGGCGGCCAGCTGACCATGCCGGTGATCATGATGTCCGGCCACGGAACCATCGATAGCGCGGTAGAGGCGACCCGCATCGGCGCTCTCGACTTCCTCGAGAAGCCGATCGCCTTGCAAAAGCTGCTGGCTTCGGTCAAGCGTGCGCTCGCCAAGGCGTCGGTGCCGGCGATCGGCGGCTTGTCGCTGGCGGCTTTCCCACGCTCGGCGCCGCTGCGGGATCTCAAGAAGCGTCTCGAGCGGGTCGCCGAGAAAAGCCGCTTGTTAATGCTCAAGTCGGCCAAGGGCGGCATCGTCGAGCTGACGGCACGGACCCTGCATGCGCCGGGCAAGGTCTGGTTCGACCTCGCCCAGGATAGCACCCCGCTGACCCTGGAGGTCTTGCAGGCGGCAAACGGCGGCGTCCTGTACGCCGAGGAACTGGGCTGGCTGTCACGGATACAGCAGAAGAATTTGCAGTTTGCCCTGGAACGGCTGGAGAAATTCGGCTTGCGCCTGATCGTCGCCACTTCCCTCGATCATGCAAGTCTGCTCGGTCAGGGCTGGGAGGAAGCCCTGTTGGCGCGCTTGTCGGATGTCTGGCTGGGGGTGCCGGCGCTGTCCGAACTGCGTGACGAGGTTCCCGAGATCGCCGGCCATCTGCTCACGCAAATGATCGAATCAGGCGAGGCGCCGGCGCGGCGATTTTCCATTTCGGCGCTCAATGCCTTGCGTCAACATGACTGGCCGGGCGGTTATGGAGAGCTGAGGAGCGCGGTTAAATCGCTGGCGCTAGCCGCCTTGAATGAGGAAATCCTTGCCGAGGATGTGACCTTCCTGCTGGCGCCGGCGGGCGCCGCCAACGTCGCCCCGGCCGCCTTGCCACCCGATGTCATGGGGCTGCCATTGCGCGAGGCCCGCGAAGCCTTCGAACGCTTTTATTTCGAACATCATCTGCGGCTCGACGGCGGCAATATGACGCGTCTGGCGGAAAAGACCGGTCTTGAACGCACTCATCTGTACCGTAAACTCAAGGATCTGGGCTTGCGTTCCGGACGCAAGGAAGAAGAGTGAAAGGGTGAGCGGGTGAAAGGGTGAGAAGGTGACTGCGTGAGAATCGTGATTCTTGGCGCTGGCCAGGTCGGAACCAGCGTAGCCGAGGCGCTGGCGTCGGAGGCCAACGACATTACCGTGGTGGACAAGGACCGCCAGCGGCTGTCGATACTTGCCGACCGTCTCGACATCCGCACCGTCACGGGTGACGCTTCCCTGCCTTCGGTGTTGACAGAGGCCGGCATCGACGATGCCGAAATGCTGGTGGCGGTGACCCAGTCCGACCAGACCAATCTGGTCGCCTGCAAGATTGCCAGGAGCCTGTTCAGTGTTCCCACGCGCATCGCGCGCCTGCGCTCGAGGGATTTTCTCGACGACCAGCGCCTGCTGGCCGACGACAATTTTGCCGTCAGTCATGCCATCTGTCCGGAACAGGACATCACCGATTACATCGCCAAGCTGATTGAATTTCCCGAGGCCTTGCAGGTGCTGGAATTCGCCTCGGGCCGGGTGACCCTGATTTGCGTGCGCGCCTATGAGGGTGGATTGCTGGTCGGGAAGCAGATCAGGGAAATGAAGAGCCACCTTCCCGCGGGCGTCGACGCGCGCATTGCGGCGATTTTCCGCGAGCATCGATCGGTCGATGTCGAGGGCGGCACGATCATCAGGGCCGAGGACGAAGTTTTCTTGCTGTCCGCCAGCGAGCACATCCGCCCGGTGATGCGCGAATTGCGCCGCATGCAGCAGCCGGTTATGCGGGTAATGATTGCCGGCGGAGGGAATATCGGCGCGCGGGTGGCGGAGGCGCTCGGGGCGCAGATTCAGGTCAAGCTGATCGAACGCGATGCGCAGCGCGCCGAATCCATTGCCGTCCGCCTCAGGGAGGCGCTGGTACTGTGCGGCGACGCCACCGACGAAAATCTGCTGGCCCAGGAGAACATCGAAGAGATGGAAATGTTTCTCGCCCTGACCAGCGACGACGAGGACAACATCATGGCCGCGTCGCTGGCCAAGCGCCTCGGCTGCCGGCGCGTAGTGGCGCTGATCAACCGCCGCGCCTATGCCGAAATGGCGCAGGGGGGGCCGATCGACATCGGCCTGTCGCCGGCCCAGATCTCCATCGGTTCCCTGCTGGCCTATGTCCGCCGCGGCGACGTGGCCCAGGTGCACAGCCTGCGCCGGGGCGCCGCGGAGGCGCTGGAACTGGTGGTGCACGGCGATCGCGGCAGTTCCAAGGTGGTGGGTCGCCGCATCGAGGAGCTGCCGGTCATCAAGGGTGCGCGGATCGGCGCCATCGTCAGGGTGAGCCAAGAAAACCGGATTGCCGTCAGCAACGGGGAGCCAACCGACGCGAGCCTCGATCGGGTCATCATCCCGCACCACGATACGCTGATCGAGGCCGGCGATCATGTGGTGGTGTTCTGCAGCCGCAAGCGCCAGGTTCCCGAGGTCGAGAAGCTGTTTCAGGTCGGCTTCAACTTCCTTTGATCCGCGATGCGGCGTTACTACCCCGTCATCCGCGTCTTCGGTGTCCTGCTGATGGGCTTCGCCCTGACCCTGCTGGCGCCACTGCTGCAGTCGTGGTGGCTGCTGGATGGCGCCGAGTCGGCTTACGATGATGCGTTTCTGCTGACCTTTGCCACCGGCTGCGGCCTGTGGTGGGTGACGCGCCGCGAAACGCGCGAGCTCAAGGTGCGCGACGGTTTCCTGATGGTGGTGATGGTGTGGACGCTGCTGCCGGTGTTCGCCTGCCTGCCCCTGTATTTCCATCTGGGAATCTCTTTTACCGACGCTTACTTCGAGGCCGTCTCGGGATTGACCACCACCGGTGCGACGGTGCTCACCGGTCTCGATCAATTGCCGCCGTCGATCAATTTATGGCGCGGCCTGCTGGTCTGGCTGGGGGGCATGGGACTGATCGTGCTGGCCGTGGCGATCCTGCCGTTGCTGGGCATAGGCGGGCGGCAGATGTTCAAGGCGGAGACTCCCGGACCGATGAAAGACGCCCAGTTGACGCCGCGCATGACCCAGACCGCCAAAGGCTTGTGGCTGGTGTATGCGCTGGCGACAGCCGCCTGCATCCTCAGCTTGCGCTGGGCGGGCATGGATTGGTTCGATGCCGTCATGCATTCCTTCGCGACCATGGGGCTGGGCGGGTTTTCCAGCCATGACGCCAGCTTCGGTTTTTTCAATTCGCCCGCCATTGAGTTGGTGACGGTGATTTTCATGCTGCTCGCCGGAATGAACTTTGCGACGCTGTTCCTGGCCTTGCGGGGACGGTCGCTGCTGCCTTACTTGCGCGACCCGGAAGCCCGCTGGTTTCTTGTCGTGACTCTCGGCAGCGTCCTGGGCATCGCGGTTTATCTGTGGGCGTTGGGCGCCTACCCGGATTTTCTCACTGCGTTGCGGTTTTCCGCGTTCAACGTGGTTTCCATCGCCACCACCACCGGCTTCGCCAATACCGACTACAACCTGTGGCCGTTCTTCGCCCCCCTGTGGATGCTGTTTCTGTGCAGTTTCGCCACCAGCGCCGGCTCCACCGGAGGCGGCATCAAGATGATCCGGGCGATCCTGCTCTACAAGCTGGTGTATCGCGAACTGATCCGCGCCATGCACCCGAATGCCGTGTGGCCGGTGCAGCTGCACGGCGAGCCGGTGCCCCAGGCTATCCTTTTCGCGGTGCTGGCTTTCGGCTTCATGTATATGACCAGCATCGTTTGCATGACGCTGCTCCTGGTCTTCTCCGGGCTGGAAGTTGTCACCGCTTTCTCGGCCGTGGTGGCCTCGATCAACAATACCGGCCCTGGCCTCAACCAGGTCGGACCGGCGACCACATTCGCGGGCCTGACCGATTTTCAAACCTGGGTGTGCACCTTCGCCATGCTGCTCGGACGGCTGGAAATCTTCACTTTGCTGGTGGTGATCACCCCGGCTTTCTGGCGCAAGTGAGATAATTGGTTTTTTATTGACGGAGTTTTCCATGGCTCGCCCCAAGAACGACAGTTTCCTGCGTGCCCTGTTGCGCGAGCCGGTCGAGTACACCCCTGTCTGGCTGATGCGCCAGGCGGGCCGCTATTTGCCGGAATATTGCGAAACGCGCCGCCGCGCCGGGAATTTCCTGAATCTGTGCAAGTCGCCGAGCCTGGCTTGCGAGGTGACGCTGCAACCGCTGGCGCGCTACGAGCTGGATGCGGCGATCCTGTTTTCGGACATACTCACCGTGCCCGATGCGATGGGTCTCGGCCTGTATTTCGCCGATGGCGAAGGACCGAAGTTCGAGCGGCCATTGCGCGAGGAATGGGAGATCCGCGCCCTGGCGGCGCCCGACCCCTACGACCATTTGCGCTATGTGATGGATGCCGTGGTGGAAATCCGCAAGGCGCTGGACAATTCGGTGCCGCTGATCGGCTTTTCCGGTAGTCCGTTTACCCTGGCCTGCTACATGATCGAGGGCGGCGCCTCGGAGGATTTCCGTCGCGTCAAGACCATGCTCTACGATCGGCCCGACCTGCTTCATCACATCCTCGAAGTGACGGCAGAGTCGGTGACGAGTTACCTGAATGCCCAGATCGAATCCGGCGCCCAGGCCGTGATGATTTTCGACACCTGGGGCGGCGCGCTTTCGCAGCGCGCCTACCGTGAATTTTCACTCGCCTACCTACAGCGCATTGTCGCCGGCCTGATCCGGGAGCGCGACGGGGAGATCGTGCCGAGCATCGTGTTCACCAAGGGCGGCGGCCAGTGGCTGGAAGAGATTGCCGCCATCGGCTGCGATGCAGTCGGTCTCGACTGGACCTCGAGCCTGGCCGAATCGCGCCGGCGCGTGGCTGACCGTGTAGCCTTGCAAGGCAACCTCGATCCGGTCGCGTTGTTTGCCTCCCCGGAGGCGATAGTCAGCGAGGCCAAGCAAGTGCTCGACGATTTTCATGCCGCCGGTCCCGGCGGCGGTCATGTATTTAATCTGGGTCATGGCATCTCGCAATTCACAAAACCGGAGAATGTATCGGTATTGGTGAATACGGTGCATGAATACAGTCGACAATTTCACCAGCGCTAGCCAGCGGTACAGGTCGTCATACCCACCTCTATACAAGCCTATTGCGGGGAACCATTGGAAGAGATGGGTGATGGAGCAGGGTTGGCACTCACTCCTATACATAACTTTGGCTATACAGAAGCGGTTGCGGATCCCCTGCTACTGGTCCGATCGCTTGACTTATGCACAGAAAACGGCATGGCCTGGAAAAACCCCGGTCTATTCCCTCTCAATTCCGGTATGTATTCTAACTAATTGATTTATTTCTATTATAACTGTATCAGTAAATTCACACGTAGCATGATGGCTTTATCCGGCAAGGATTTGCGTAAATATCCAGGAATTTGTGCACAAAACTATCCACAGAGAGAGTGGGTAACTGTATTCACCTTTGTCAGCAATGAATTAGCCGACAAAACCAATGTGACGTCGACGATTCTTCGGCAAGCATCTGATCACTGAAGGAAGCATGAGCATACTGCGCGTCGCCATCGATATTCCGCTGCCGCGACTGTTCGACTACACCTCGGATGATGCATCGCCGCAGGATATCGGCCGTTGCGTGCGCGTGCCATTTGGCAGCGGCGCGAAGCTGGGCGTGATCGTCGCCGTGACCGGGAGCAGCGAGCAATCGCCGGACAAGCTCAAGCCGGCGGGCGAAATATTGCGCGGCATGCCGGCCTTGCCAAGCGACTGGTTGGCGCTGACGGAATTTTGCAGCCGTTATTACCAGCATCCGCTCGGCGAAGTGATGGCATTGGCCTTGCCGCCTTATTTGCGGCGCGGCAAATTACCGGCTAAGCGTAATACACGCAAGCCGAAACCCTTGCCCGAAACTGCCTCCGCAGCCGGGTCGGGCGTGCCGGGTGTGCCAAGTGTGCCGAGTGTGCCGAGTGTGCCAGAACTTCACCCCGAGCAAGCTGTCGCCGTCGCTGCGGTCGCCGCCGGTTTCGGCCGTTACGCAGCCTTCCTGCTGCATGGCATCACCGGCAGCGGCAAGACCGAAGTGTATCTGCGCCTGATCGAGCAGACCCTGGCGCAGGGCAGGCAGGCGCTGATGCTGGTGCCGGAGATCGCGCTGACACCGCAACTGGAGGGACGTGTTGCCGCGCGTTTTCCCGGCGCCCGGGTGGTCTCGGCGCACAGCGGCATGGCCGATGCGGCGCGGGCGCGCGGCTTCATAGAGGCTCTCGAAGGTCGCGCCGACATCGTTCTCGGCACGCGCCTGGCGGTGTTTGCGCCGCTGCCGCGGCTCGGCCTGATCGTCGTCGACGAGGAGCATGACGCCTCCTTCAAGCAGCAGGAAGGCCTGCGCTATTCGGCGCGCGATGTCGCCGTCTGGCGCGCCAATCAATGCGGCGTGCCGATCGTGCTGGGTTCGGCCACGCCATCGCTGGAGACTTTCCACCATGCACGTCGGGAGGGCGGCCGTTACAAGTTGCTGGAACTGACGCAGCGGGCCGTCGCCGAAGCGCCGCCGACGGTGCGTTGCATCGATACACGGCGCGAGAAACTGCAAGACGGCATGAGCGCCGCGCTGCTGGCCGCCATCGCGCAACGCCTGGAACGCGGCGAGCAAAGCCTGATTTTCCTCAACCGTCGCGGCTATGCGCCGGTGCTGGCGTGTCCCGCCTGCGGCTGGGTGAGCCGCTGCGGGCGCTGCGCGGCAAACCTGGTGGTGCATCTGGCCGACCGGTGCCTGCGCTGTCACCACTGCGGCCTGGAAGCGGCGATCCCGAAGAGTTGTCCGGGCTGCGGCAACCTGGATATCCATCCCTTCGGTCGCGGCACGCAGCGGCTCGCAGAAAACCTCGCCCAGCGCTTTCCCGCTGCGCGCCTGCTACGCGTCGACCGCGACTCGGCCAGCACCCCCGCCAAATGGCAGGCGATGCTCGAAACCATCCACGCCGGCCGTGCCGACATCCTGATCGGCACGCAGATGCTGGCCAAGGGCCACGATTTTCCCCTGCTGACCCTTGTCGGCGTGGTCGGCGCCGATGCGGCGCTGTTCGCTGCCGACTTCCGTGCGCCGGAACGCCTCTTTAGCCAATTGATGCAGGTCGGCGGTCGCAGCGGACGCGCAGCGCTGCCCGGCGAAGTGCTGATCCAGACCGAGTATCCGGCGCATCCGCTGTATCAGGCGTTACTAACACACGACTATGCGCGCTTCGCCGCCACTCAACTCGACGAACGCCGCGCGGCGGGCTTTCCCCCATTCACCTTTCAGGCGCTGCTACGCGCCGAGGCCAAGCAGCTTGACGCTTCCATTGCCTTCCTCAAGACGGCTGCCGCAGTGGCGCGGAGCTTGTTGCCCAATGGGGTGAGTCTCTATGACCCGGTGCCGATGCGCATGTATCGGGTGATGGCGCTGGAGCGCGCGCAACTCTTGGTCGAATCGGTCAGTCGGCCGACGCTGCAAGCCTTCCTGACCGCCTGGGTGGAACAGTTGTACCAGATGAAAGCGCCGCGCGACCTGCGCTGGCATCTGGATGTCGATCCGCTGGAGTTTTGATTTCGGCGGATCGTGTCTTATGATGGGCGGGAAGGAGAAATGCACATGAGCCTGGCGAAACGCGACGCCGCCTACCATACCTACGGCGACTATCTGGGATGGCCGGAAGATGCCCGCTACGAACTGATCGACGGCGTCGCCTACCTGATGGCGCCGGCGCCGACCGTGCGCCATCAGGACATCGTCGGAGAAATTTTCCGCCAGCTCGCCAACGCCCTGGAAGGCAAGCTCTGCCGCGTGTTGATCGCGCCGGTCGATGTGGTGCTGCCGCGTGCGGGCGAGGCGGACGAACAGGCGGACACTGTGGTGCAACCCGACGTGCTGGTGGTCTGCGATCCGGGCAAGATCGGCGAGAAACGCGTGCGCGGCGCGCCGGATTTCGTCGTCGAAGTGCTGTCGCCCGCCACCGCCAGCCACGATATGGTCATCAAGCGCCGCCTCTACGAACGGCATGGCGTGCGCGAATACTGGCTGATTCATCCCATCGACCGGGTGCTTACCCTGTATCGGCTGGAAGGCGCCGAGTTCGGCAAGCCGGATATGCAGGAACTGAAGGGCGAAACGCCGGTTGCCGTGCTGCCTGGCGTGACGATCCAGTGGGAACCCCTGGCCGAGCGCCTGCGGGCGACAGACGACTGAGGGAATCCTCATGGTCACAAGAAAATCGGCAGCGACCAAGACTCCGGACAGCATCTATGTCCTGCGCATCGATCTGACCCATATCAAACCGGCCATCTGGCGGCGACTGGAAGTCCCCGCCAACATCACCCTGGCGCGGCTGCATCAAGCGATCCAGATGGCCTTCGACTGGACGGACAGCCATTTGCACGGCTTCCACATCGAAGGGCGGAATTACGGCCAGCCGATGCCCGGCCCCTTCGGCTTGGAGATGGACGAACTCGACGAGCGCAAGTTCCGCCTGAGCCAGGTGGCGGAATTGAGCAGCCGCTTCACCTATACCTACGACTTCGGCGACGACTGGACGCATGCGATCAAGGTCGAAAAGATTGTTCCGCCAATACCTGGCGTGCCTTACCCGCGTTGCACCGCCGGCAAGAACGCCGCGCCGCCGGAGGACTGCGGCGGTCCTTGGGGATACGCCGAGATGAGGCAGGCGCTGGCCGATCCCGCGCACCCGGAACGGGAAGAACTGCTTGAATGGGTCGGAGACGATTACGACCCCACCGCCTTCGATATCGAGGAGTTGAATGCCGGCCTAGCCAAGTTGAAAAGTTAACGGATATTCCCACATGCCTCTCTCCTGGAGGCCTATTGCGAACAGGCCGCTATCGTTTTTTGTATTCTGATTTCGTGATTGCTCCGCGCTTGGTATGCCGCGCGGCATAGTGCCGATGGTATGATAATGTCATCAGACGGGGCAACCGAATGTCTCAAACCCTGAACGGTCAGTTAGCGTGGTTATAGGTTTCGTCCGCTCCCAGGCAGAATTACAGCCGTTCGCCCAGTGGGTCTGCCCCCATGTCTCACAAGCACTCTTCCCTGAACGCAATACTGGTGAGTCTATCCTTCAGCGGGGAATAAGGCGGACAGCAGAGGCACGACTTTACACCCGGTTTCCGCGGCTCTTGCTGCACGTTCAGCTCCGTTTCGCGTATATCCATCATAGCTTACGAATGCATTGCAATACACCAATGCCGAGCCGGCATGCATCAAGTCAATCGCATCCCCCGCTTGTGGGTTGCGGTTTCTATTTTCAATGCGGTAGTCCGCAAGGAGGGAATCAATCCAGAGCGTCGGGTACTCGCGCAACACCTCTTTATGGTTCGCTACGAGGTCGCAAATAATATTTTTTCGCCTGGCCAGAGATATCGGAGTGCTATCAGGATATCGTTCCGGAAAATGCATTGAGAAACTCTCTTGGATAACTTGCCGCTCCAACTCGGCGGTTATCTTCCCCTCTGCCTTCGCTTCCTGCAACTGCTTCAGAATCAATGGACGAGCCACTTTCTGTTGATCAATGGGGTTCAATGGTGATGACGTTCTTGAATAATGTCGGATCATTCCAGCAGCCGTATATTTCCCCACAAGCACGTTCTCTAGTCCAAGGTCCGTAAGATGTTGCGAGTAGCAAGCTGCAAACGGAAGTTCTAACGGCGTGTCTTCGCCAAAGTACTTCCTGAACACATAGCGCCGCATTTCTCGTTTTGCGAGTACAGGATGATCTGGGATGAACCAAAGACTGAGGCTTTCGACGAAGTTTGCGCAGGCTTCAACACGCTTCAAGTCAGTGCCGCTTGCAGCTTCGAAAATGCTCCAAGGCGAGAATACAAAATGGCAATCTGGGTCTGACTTAGCGGCCGCTAGCGCGGCGAACTCTGTCGCTGCATCAACGCTATTTGGAAAGCATCCACTAAAGTATTGGATGATGTTGTGGTCAAGGTAAATCGCTTTCACTTGTTTCTCCCACTATTTTTCTTCGTCACATCACGTTTCACTGCGTCCCGCATTTAACCGAAGTACGCTCAGTCCATTCCAAGGGCGGGACAGGAGGTTCGCACGCCCTCCCGGTGCTGGTAAGCGCACATATCGGTCGTGCAAACCTCCCGCCCAGCCCTTGCGTCCGAAGCCTGGATTGGATATCCGCTCACCCAGTCAGTGAACAATAGGTGGATTCGCCCGACTTCCCATATCCCGGTAACCGGACCAGCGAAATACCTGCGTTGCGTTTCCTTTCGATCTCTGCTTGCGGCTGACGACTCTGCAGGCGGCTACAGACGAACCGGGCTGATTGTTCCCGCCAGCGTCACCGAGAACATGGCGGGTGGCTTGGCGCCTCTCGTCTTGCGCAGGATTTTCGGATAAAGACCGACGACGAGCCGGGCCGTGTCCTCGGCCGATGCATTCCCCGAGGCGAGGGCAAACGCAATTACTTTGGCATCCCGGAACGCCTTCAATTCGTTGGGTTTGCGGCGAATGTTCTTGTCGCGGGTGATGACAATCCATTCTTCTCGCCCCACTACCGGCAGCCAATCGACATCCGCGCAGTTCTTTGCAAACTTGTCGTCATGGGCGACGAAGGGGATGCCAGCGTTGCGAAGCGCCTCGCCCAGTCGCCGGCTCCATGCACAACGATCCACGAACAGCAGCGGCGTCCCGGCCGGAAAATCAGGCGGCGCGACGCTGTTCGAAGCGAAGCGCTTCTTCGATTTCGTCTTCGCCGACGCCATAGTCCCCGGCCATTTCGGCGACCGAATCGCCCGCGCGGAAGCGGTCGACTATCACTTCGGTCGGTACGGCCACCTTCGAGAGCACCGGCCGGCCGAAGGACAGGCGCGGATCGATGACCACAGTCATCGGCTGATCCTTGTCCGTCGCCGAACTGCGGCTGAAGGGAAACAGGCGGACAGGCATGCCGTTGCGATTTCGTTCGATGCGTGCCAGGGCAAGTTCGAACTCGCCGCGCAGGGCTTTCTGGCCTTGCTTGGAGACATTGAGCAGTTGCGACGCATGTTCCACGAACAGGTCGATGCCGTTGGTACGGAACTGGCGGTCGATCAACGGACGATCGGAGCCCAGTTGCGAGCGTACGTACCCCATGCTGTCGCGAACCTTGGGCAGGGAAATCTTGTGTTGGCGGCGGATGGCCGAGAGGATATGCAGTTCGCACAGGTTGGCGAACGACAGCAGCCGCGCGGCACTGTCGGCGGGACGGATTACCGGTTGAAAGCGTTTGCGTGCGCCCGAATTGGAGCGGTAGCCTTGGCCGAAGCACCATGCCTTCAGGGTGGCGGCGGGCAGATTGAGGATGTGCGCCGCTTCGCGGGCGGTGTAGGCGGGGTCGTCGTGAATGAAGGCGGCGTTTCTCACTAGTTTTGTCCGGATAAGTGCCTACATTTTGGACAGATATGCCGTGAAACGCAACAAGGAACAAGGGGCGGATTCAACGTCACATCCCGCATTCCGGTAACCTGGCCGACCGAGTCCGCACGTCAATTCCTCAGTTCCTGGCGCGTTTTCCGCCCAGCACATACCAGGCGTAACTCGCTGCCGGCCGCACCAGCAATACGGCATAGGTGGTTTGATAGGCGGCGCGCGGCGCCAGGCCGCCGGCGGTGAAGGCATCCACCGCCGCGCCGAAGCCCCACTGGATGCCGAAGGCGCCGATAAAGGCGAGCAGGTTGAGGGTGGTGTTGACCCGCCCCGCCAGCTGCGCCGGAAATTGCGCGGAAAGCAGGGCATAGGAGAGGTTGCCGACGCTGAAGACCAAACCCATGGCGAACCACAGCAGGTGGGTCGGCGCGCCATCGATGACGATCAGGCAGGTAATCGCAATGCCGCCGCCCATGCCGACCGCCAGGATGCGCTCGGGGTGGAGGCCGCGCGCGGCGAGGCGGGTGACGCAGGCGGCAATCGAAACAAAACCGACCAGCATGCCGATGCCCATCAGCAGCAAATGGAAGGCGGCCGCTGCGCGTGTCAGGCCGTTGAAGCTCATCAGCCAGGGCACTGCCCAGAGGCCTTGCATGGCCATGAAACCGCCGGTGATGAGCGCCGTCTGCGGGGCGTAGCGCCAGAATATTGGACTGGCGAACACCTGGCCGACGCCGCGCAACTGCTTGGACAGGGTTTCATTGCCGGCCGCAGCCGGCTTATCCGGGGTGGTAAAGATCAGCAGTGCGGCCAGCAGCGAGAGTCCCGCCAGTCCGTAGAATGCGCCGCGCCAGCCGATCAGCGGCAGCGCCCAGCCCAGCGGAGTGCTGGCGGTGAGTGCGCCCAAGGCGCCGGCGGCCATGATGGCGGAATTCAACGAAGCCTGACGCTCCATCGGGAACCACAGCGAGAAAGCCTTGAATGAGGCCATCAGGCAGGCGGATACACCCAGGCCGATCAGCGCCCGCGCCAGTGCGAGTTCGGAGATGCTCTGGCCCAGCGCGAACAGTGCGGCGCCCGCCGCGGTCAGCAGCAGCAACGCCGATTCGACCCGGCGCGGCCCATAGCGGTCGAGCAGAATGCCGAGCGGCAACTGGAACGCGCCAAAGGCAAACAGATAGGCGCTGGTCAGCAGGCCCAGGTCGGCGGCCGAGACGCCCAGATCGCGCGTCAGTTCCGGCGCAATCACGGCATTGACGTTGCGCAACAGATAGGAAAGAAAATAGCCCGCCGCGAAGGGCAGGAAGATGCGCAGCCATGGATTGATGGCAGTGTTGGCGGTGTTTGCATTGGGGAAGTTCATGCGTTGTTTTCCCATAGCCAGGCGGCGCCGCGTACGCCGGAAGAATCGCCGTGGCGGCTTCGGACCAGTCGTGTCACGACCTGGTCCGAAAACACCTGCTTGCCCCACAGGCGCGGCACGTTGTCATAGAGCCGCCCGATATTCGACAAGCCGCCGCCGAGGACGATTACGGCGGGATCGAGAATGTTGATCACCTGGGCCAGACCCCGCGCCAGACGCGCCTCGTAGCGCTGCAGGGTGGCGGCGCACGAGGCATTGCCGGCAGTGGCGAGGGCGACAATGTCGGGCGGGTCGAGCATGCCGCCGCTCACCCGGCAATGATCCTGCCGCATCCCCGGCCCGGAGAGAAAGGTTTCGATGCAGCCGCACCGTCCGCAATAGCAGTCAGGGCCGGGGACCGCTTCGCCGGACAGGGGGTTATGCCCCCACTCGCCGGCGATGGCGTTGGCGCCGGTCAGGACG
The DNA here is from genome assembly GCA_964360125.1 of uncultured Sterolibacterium sp. GTDB lineage: Bacteria > Pseudomonadota > Gammaproteobacteria > Burkholderiales > Rhodocyclaceae > JACRAR01. Next base: position 19,774 of record CAYHXK010000001.1, on the reverse strand, counting down.
CGGCCATGGGCGACGATGCCGCCGCCCACGCCAGTGCCGAGGATTACCCCGAACACCACATCGGCGCCTGCCGCCGCGCCGTCGGTGGCTTCCGACAGGGCCAGGCAGTTGGCGTCGTTGGCCAGGCGCACTTCACGGCGCAACGCTGCCTGCAGATCGCGTTGCAACGGCTTGCCGTTCAGGCAGGTGGAATTGGCGTTCTTGACCTGGCCGCTGGCGCCGGAAAGCGCGCCGGGGATGCCGATGCCGACCGTGCCGCGACGATTCAGCGCCAACTCGGCCTGCTCGACCAGCGCGGTAATCGCCATCAATGTTTCCGGGTAATCGCCCTGCGGGGTCGGCACACGACGGCGCAGGAGTTCCGCACCGTCCTCCCCCAGGGCAATGATTTCTATCTTGCTGCCGCCGAGGTCAATCCCGAGGCGCATCTTGCAAGTCAATAGTAATGCCGGTCGATTCCATGTGCCTTACTTGCCCCACGCTTGCCCGAATTGGTCGCCAGTCATCGGCAAATCGTCATTTGGCCGATATGAGGAATATTTTCGCATGGGACGGCGCCAATGTTTAACAATCGCTGCCTGCTGTCGAATTACTTTGAGTCGCCTGGGAGCGTGCCGATAACTGCGGGCGAAAGCTTTTCCGCGTTGCGCCGGGATGCCGCAGACTCCAGCCGGAGTCTGCCATCCGCCGACTTGAGTTCCAGGCGGACGTTTTTTGCCTCGACCCGGGCATAATGCAGTGCGCCGATTCTCACGCTGCCCTGTAGCTTGGGAGGTTTCAGAGTGGTCGGTGCGGGACTTCCGAAGAGCTGGGATACGGTTTGCTCACCGCCGCCATTTGTCGAAGTTTCGTCGTCCTGCCTGGGCGGAAAATACCGATCGAGGTTGATCTTGTCGATGTCAACGGCGAAACTCAGCGCCAACGGGACGAACTCGCTCAGATGGAACTTCGCCTTGATTTTGCTTTGGTCTAATTGCGAACTGGCGGCACCTCGAGCCCAATGCCGGGCGAAATCGGCGAACAGAGCACCGGAGAGCGGAAGTTTCAACTGTTTCATCGGCAGTAGCGGGTTGGCGACTTGGATCTCGCCGGAGAATCCGGGCAACTCCATGGTTCGCGCCGACAGATCGGCGACCCAGGGAGAAGATACTGCGCTTTTGAGCGTTGTGGCGCCGATTTGGGCATCGAGCAGCAGCGCCAGTTGGGAGGCTTTCATGGTTTGCGGGGTGCCTTCAATACCGGATAGATCGAGTCTGGCATCAAGCATGCCCTGAGCACCGGCATACTTGGCATTTAGCATCAGCGCACCGGCGCTGGTCTTGTCCGCAGCGAGCAGCAACTGCGGCGCAGCGAGCATTAATTCGAAAGGGGCATTGCCCGCCTTGCCATTTGCACTGAGTGTCAGCGCCTCGATCTGAAGTTCACTCGAATGTTGATTGCCACGCGGGTGAAGGTTGATGGCGCCTGCCCCCATCGATACCTCCACGCGTTCCAAGCCGAAGAGCAAGCCGGCGATCCGCGCGTCGAGCTGGCTCAGGCTGAAACGTCGTTCCACGATGTCATAGTCATAGATGGCATTGAGCTGGATGGCGCTGTCGATATGGGGATTGCCGCCGTTCAGTTGAGCAAAAAGCTCCAGTTTGCCCTGTGCGGCATTGGCGATGCGTCCGGAAGTGAATTGGAGCTTGCTCAGCGTCACATCCCGGCCGCTCATTTCATTGCGCCAGCCCAAGCGGGCGTTGGCGATCTTGATGCCGGCGAGGTCGAACTTCAGTGTCGGTTCTCCGTCTGGAGCCAGCAGGTCGTCGATGTTGAGCGAACCGTCCAGGCGGCGCAGCAAGGCCGCCTGGACACCGCTGAGCTCGACCTGGTCGATGACGATTTTCTTTGACAGGAGGGGCAGCATCCGCACCGAGAAATGTGCCGATTCGAGCGCGGCGAATGCCTGGTCACTGCCGCGCTCGGATAATGCGGCATGTCCGATCCTGACGCCCAGCCTTGGCCAGAACGAGAGTGTCAGCTCGCCATCGATATTCAGGGAACGCCGTGTCTTCTCCTGCACCATTCTGGCCAGTTCGTTCTTGACACGAATCTCATCGAAGCTGAGGGCGACGTAGGCAATGCCGGCGAGGAGCAGGACAGCCAGGGCGCCAAGAACGATGCCGGCGATTTTGAGAGCTTTCATCCTAAAAACGGCGTTTCACCGCAAAGGACGCAGAGGACGCAAAGGAAAACCAGGAATTGGCGAACTGTTGCATCTCACCTGTAGGGTGAATCGACTATGTTGCATCGGCATTTGAATTTCTTTGCGTCCTCTGCGTCCTTTGCGGTTCAATAGATTTTTCTAGGTTCATTGTGTTGAAAGGGGCTACGCCCGGTCGGCGACGAATGGGTTGTCGCGTCGTTCCGCGCCGAAGGTCGACATCGGACCGTGACCGGGAATGAAGGCGACGTCGTCGCCGAGCGGCCAGAGTTTTTCGCGGATTGCTCTAATCAGCGTGGCGTGATCGCCGCGCGGGAAATCGGTGCGGCCGATCGAGCCCTGGAACAACACATCGCCGACGATGGCCAGTTTCGACGGCGCATGGAAGAACACCACGTGGCCGGGCGTGTGGCCGGGGCAATGCAGCACGCTCAGGGTGATCTTGCCGAAGCTCACCGTATCGCCGTCATTCAGCCAGCGATCGGGGGTGAATGAGGCGGCGTGGCCCAGGCCGAACATCTGCCCCTGTTGCGGCAACTGGTCGATCCAGAAACGTTCCTCCTGTTGCGGCCCCTCGATGGGGATGTCCAGACGCGCGGCGAGTTCCGCGGCGCCGCCGGCATGGTCGATATGGCCGTGGGTCAGCAGGATCTTGACGATGCGCACGCCCAGTTGCGCGGCGCTGGCCAGGATGAGATCGAGGTCGCCGCCCGGATCGACCACGGCGCCCTGCCGTGTTTCCTCGCACCACAGCAGCGAGCAGTTCTGCTGGAACGGCGTGACGGGAATGACGCGAAATTTCATGGAGCGAGGATGGGTAATATGGTGCGCCCGACACGATTCGAACGTGCGACTTCCACCTTCGGAGGGTGGCACTCTATCCAGCTGAGCTACGGGCGCGAAGGGTGGCAAGCATAGCGCGTTTTACCCCCGCCCGTCTAGGCAAAACCACGCCGGGAATGACAGCAGCGCCGGGATTGGCTATGCTTGCCGCCATGCAACTGATCCTCATCAGCGGTCTGTCCGGCTCCGGCAAGAGCATCGCCCTCAACGTGCTGGAGGATGCCGGCTATTATTGCGTCGATAACCTGCCGGCGCCGCTGTTGCCGCAATTGGTGGAGCAGTTGCGCGGCGACGGCTATAAGAAGGCCGCCGTGGCGGTGGATATGCGCGGCGGCGCCAGTACCGCCGCGCTGCCGGCGCAACTGGGCGATCTGCACAACCAGGGCATCGAGTCGCGCTTTATTTTTCTCGACGCGCGCGACGGGGTGCTGATCCAGCGCTTTTCGGAAACGCGTCGCCGCCATCCACTGGCCGACCAGGACACGACCCTGGCCGAGGCTATCCTGCGCGAGCGCGGGGGGCTGGAGGACATCGCCGCACTGGGCCACCATATCGATACCAGCAATCTGCGGCCCAGCGCACTGCGCGCCTACATCAAGGATTTCGCAGCCCTAAACGATCAAACTGCAGACACCACGCTTACCCTGCTGTTCGAGTCGTTCGGCTTCAAACACGGCCTGCCGCTGGATGCGGACCTGGTTTTCGATATCCGCTGCCTGCCCAATCCGCACTACGAACCGCTGTTGCGCCCCTTGACCGGCCTCGATCCGGCAGTGGCGGAATTCCTCGAAGCGCAGCCCGAAGTTCTGCGCATGGCCGAGGATATCCGCCGCTTCGTCGCCGAGTGGTTGCCGGCCTATACCCGCGATTCGCGTTCCTATCTCACCGTCGCCATCGGCTGCACCGGCGGCCAGCATCGTTCGGTGTATTTTGCCGAACGCCTGGCGGCCTACTTCAGACAGCTCACGCCGCCCCAGGCACAAGTGCTGGTGCGGCATCGGGCGCTGGTGACGTGATTCATGAGACAGGCTCTTGGCCTGCTGCGGCCCGGCGACTGGTTGATGTTGCTGTTGGCCGCCACGCTTTGCGCAATACTGCTGCCCTACGCCTGGCGCGGCGGAGTGGCGGAGAAGGCGGTGATCAAGCGCGACGGCCGGATCGTTGCGGAGATCGGCCTGAACGGCACGCGTAAATTCGAGGTGGCCGGCCCGCTCGGCATTACCGTGATCGAGGTGCAACCCGGCCGTGCCCGCGTCGCCGCCGATCCCGGTCCGCGCCAGTATTGCGTGCGGCAAGGCTGGCTGACCCAGGCCAATGCCATGGCGATCTGCGCTCCCAATCATGTCAGCCTCGCCCTGGTCGGGCGCGGACCGGGCTATGACTCCCTCAACTATTGAGCTGTGGCCGAGCGCCGAGGATCATCGCATCGCCCGTTATGCGGCAGCGGCGATTGCGCTCTCCGTGGTCGAGGCGGCGATTCCGAGCCCGTTGCCCGGCGTCAAGCCCGGTTTGGCGAATATCGTCACGCTGATCGTGCTGACGCGCCATGGCTGGCGCGTTGCGGCCTGGGTGACGCTGCTGCGCGTGCTCGCCGGAAGCCTGGTGCTGGGCCAGTTCCTGGCGCCGGGGTTTTTTCTCAGCCTGGCCGGATCCCTGGCCAGCCTGGCCGTGCTCGGCGCGGCTCGGTTCTTGCCGGCGCGCTGGTTCGGCCCGGTCAGCCAGAGCCTGCTGATGGCTTACGCGCATATTGCCGGGCAGCTGGCGCTGGCGCGCCTGTGGCTGGTGCCGCACGATGGATTGATCTATCTGACGCCGATCTTCGCCGTGGCGGCGCTGGTGTTCGGGCTGGCCAACGGGTTGGCCGCGGCCAAGCTGCTGGCAGCGGATCGAATCCAGACGCTGGATCCGGTAGCGCAGCATTAACAGCCGACCGCAGCGCCCTCGGCTCGAAAAGCGCCAGCGAGAATTTTCCGGATCGGCGCCGGCAGCGCCGCGGTGTCGATTTCTGTGCGTCCCAGCCAGCAATAACCCGTAGCCTCGGCGGCGTGCGGCAACAGTCGCGCTGCCCCCGACAAGGGCTGCAAGCTCAGCTGGAAATGCGTGAAGCCATGGCGCAGCGTCGGCAGGGCTTCAAAGTGCGCCACCGCGCAGCCCAGTTGCTGCGCCGCATGGGCCCGCGGATCGGCGTCCGCGGGCAGTTCCGGCAGACTCAGCAGTCCGCCCAAGATGCAGCTCGGCGGACGCCGCTCGAGCAGCACCTTGTCGCCGTCGAGCAGCAGCAGCACGCGCGTTTCGCGCTGCGGCAATATCTTCCGTGGACGCGTTGTGGGCAGCTCCGCGATGCGGCCCTGGGTGCGCGCAACGCAGCTGTCGGCCACCGGGCAATTCGCGCCGGACGCCAGGCAAAGCGGCCTGGTGCGCGTGCAGACGGTGGCGCCAAGGTCCATCTGGGCCTGGATGTAAGTTGCCATGCTTGCCGATTCCCGCTTGGGCAGCAGCGCAGTCGCCAATGCCCACAAGGTCTTTTCAACCGCCGGAGTACCGGGATAACCCTCGATGCCGTGGCTGCGGCATAGCACCCGCTTGACGTTGCCATCAAGGATCGCTGCGCGCCCGCCGAAGCAGAACGCGGCGATGGCATTGGCGGTGGAGCGGCCGATGCCGGGCAGTTGCGCGATGACCCCGGGATGACGCGGGAAGTCGCCGCCATGTTGCTCCATGACGATCTGCGCGCAGCGATGCAGGTTGCGCGCCCGGGCGTAATAGCCCAGGCCGCTCCACCAGCCCATGACCTCCTCTACCGGGCTTGCAGCCAATTCGGGCAGGGTCGGGAAACGTTCCAGAAAGCGCCGGTAATAAGGGATCACCGCAGCCACCTGGGTCTGCTGCAACATGATCTCCGACAGCCAGACACGGTAAGGTTCTTTTGTTCCCTGCCAGGGCAGGTTTTGGCGACCATGGATGCTGTGCCAGGCAATCAATCGTGCTGAAAATGTTTCGTCACCGCTCGTTGGCATAAAGACACACCATTCTAATTTGTACTTGACTAATATACTCAAGTATTATTTAATAGCGACCGGATTTTGCAATACTGCGGCTTGACCTGATTGCATTCGCATCCGGGCCGGCTGCCACTCTTGAGGTAAACACTATGAGCACACCTGAACGCGATGGCGATGGCTATCTTACCGACATGAATAGCTGGACCCCTGAGATCGCCCGGGCCATGGCCGCCGCCGACGGCTTTGATCTGGACGATTTGAAATGGCAACAGATCATGAAGGCGCGGGAATATTTCGAAGAATTCAATGTAGTACCGCCGATCCGCAAATTCGCCAAATACATCGAGATGGATCAAAAGGAAATCTTCGAATTGTGGCTGACCGGGCCGATGAAGCCCATCACCAAGTACGGCGGCATGCCCAAGCCGACTGGCTGCGTCTGAGCAGTACCCGGCCTCGGCGAGCAGGCGCCGGTCTCGCTGCGAGTATCATTTTCCCTTGACCGGTCTGACACGACTGGCCGCCAGCTTGGCGCGCGTGCGCGCCTCGTCGGTATCCTGGCCGTTGGCCACGGCCACGCCCATGCGCCGCTTGACGAAACTTTCCGGCTTGCCGAACAGGCGCAGGTCGGACTGCGGCACGGCCAGTGCCTCGGCGACGCCCTCGAAAGCGATGCCTTTTTCTTCCATGCCGCCGTAGATCACCGCCGAGGCTCCCGGCATGCGCAGCGAGACATCCACCGGCAGGCCGAGGATGGCGCGGGCGTGCAGTTCGAACTCCGACAGGCGTTGGGTGCACAGCGTCACCAGGCCGGTATCGTGCGGGCGCGGACTGACTTCGGAGAACCATACCTGGTCGCCCTTGACGAACAGTTCGACGCCGAAAATGCCGCGTCCGCCGAGGTTGCCGGTGACGGCTGCGGCGATTGCGCGCGACTTCTCCAGCGCTATCGCCGACATGGCCATCGGCTGCCAGGATTCGACGTAATCGCCGTTGACCTGGACATGGCCGATCGGCTCGCAAAAACAAGTTTCCACCTTGCCGGAAGCGCCGATGGCGCGCACCGTCAGCAGGGTGATTTCGTAATCGAAAGCGATGAAACCCTCGACGATGACACGGTTCTGCCGCACCCGGCCGCCGGCGCAGGCATAGTCCCAAGCCTTGGCGACGTCCAGTGGCGTCTTCAGCAGCGATTGCCCCTTGCCCGAGGACGACATCACCGGTTTCACCACGCACGGGTAGCCGATGGTTTCAATGGCCGCCTGCAATTCCGCCAGCGTGTCGGCGAACTGGTACGGCGAGGTCGGCAAGCCGAGTTCTTCCGCGGCCAGGCAGCGGATGCCTTCGCGGTTCATGGTCAGGCGCGCCGCGCGCGCCGTCGGGATCACCTCGGCCAGTCCTTCCCGCTCGATTTCCAGCAGCATCTCGGTGGCGATGGCCTCGATCTCCGGCACCACCAGATGCGGACGCTCTTTTTCGATGACCGCGCGCAGTGCGGCGCCGTCGGTCATGGTCACGACATGGCTGCGGTGCGCCACCTGCATGCCGGGGGCGTCGGCGTAGCGGTCGACGGCGATCACCTCGACACCCAGGCGCTGCAAGGCGATAATCACTTCCTTGCCGAGTTCGCCGCTGCCGAGCAGCATCACGCGGGTGGATGAGGGGGAAAGCGGGGTGCCGATTTTCATCGGGTCCTCCAGATTGATGAATAGTGCAATTCTAGCCTAGCCGAGGAAGCCGCCTTGTCCGCCTCCATGAATCCTGCCGAAGCTTTGGCGCGTGCCGCCGCGTTGCGACCGGCGCTGGCGCAGCGCGCGCTGGCAACCGAGGCCGCCCGGCGCGTCTCCGCGACGACCTTCGACGAGTTGCATGGCGCCGGCTTGTTCCGCCTGTTGCAGCCGGCGCGGGTCGGCGGCGCCGAGCTGGATATTGCCGCGCTGGTCGAGGTCTCCGCCGAGCTGGCGCGCGGCTGCGCCGCCAGCGCCTGGGTGCTGGCCAATCTCGCCAGCCATCACTGGATGCTCGGCATGTGGCCGCAGGCGGCGCAGGACGAGGTGTGGGGAGCCAGCGGGGAAACCGCCGCTGCCTTGATCTGTGCTTCCTTGATTTTCCCCGCCGGTCGCGCCCAGGCTTGTGAAGGCGGCTATCGGTTGAGCGGTCGCTGGACTTTCGCCAGCGGTATCGACGACTGTGCCTGGGTGATGCTGGGCGCCATCGTCGGCGAGGGAGGCGAGGATAGTCGGCAGCACGACCTCGATGCCTTCGCCGCTATTCCCGGAGAGTACCGCATGTTCCTGTTACCCAAAGGCGATTACTCGGTGCGCGACACCTGGTATGCGGCCGGTCTGTGCGGCACCGGCAGCAATGAAGTGAGTGTCGCCGGAGTGTTTGTGGCGGCGCATCGCAGCCTGCCGCTGGCGGCGCTGCAAGGAGGCATTACGCCGGGCTCGCAGGTCAATCCGGGGCCGCTCTACCGCATCCCGCTGCTGCCGGCTTTCGGTTATGTGGTTGCCGGCGTAGCACTGGGTATTGCCCAGGGCGCCCTGGATCTGTTTACCGGCGACGACCGCGACCGCCTGACTTCCTACTCAGGCCGCATGCTGACGGATTTCCACGCGGTGCAGGCGCGGGTTGCCGAGGCTGCGGCCAGCATCGATGCGGCGCGGCGCCTGTTGCTCGGCAACTGCGCCGACATCATGGCCGACGCCGCGCGCGCGGAAGCGCCGGCGCTGCTGGAAAAAGCCCGTCTGCGTCGCGATGCCGCGTTTGCCGCACAACTCGGCCGCCGCGCCGTCGATCTATTGTTCGACGCTTCCGGCGGCGCAGCGCTATTCCTCGCCCATCCGGCGCAACGCGCCTTGCGCGACATCCGCGCCGCCTGTTCGCACATCGCCCTCAACTGGGATGTCGCCGCCGCGATCTATGGTCGCGTTGCCCTGGGCCACGGCGCCGACTTGCCGCCCTATGAACGCTGAGAATGAATTCGACACGCGGGCTTTCCGCACCGCTCTGGGCAGCTTTGCCACCGGCGTCACCGTGATTACCGCGCGCGGCGTCGGCGGCGAACTGGTGGGCTTGACGGTCAACTCCTTCGCATCGGTATCGCTAGCCCCGCCGCTGGTGCTGTGGAGTCTGTCGCTCTACTCGCCGGCCCTGGCGGTATTCCAGCACTGCAGCCACTATGCGATCAATGTGCTGGCGGCTGACCAAGTCGAGTTGTCGGAGCATTTCGCCAGACCCTCCAAGGAAAAATCCGAGAACAAGTTCGCCGCCCTGAAATTCGACACGGGCAGCGGCGGCGCCCCACTTCTGCAAGGCTGTTGCGCGCGCTTCGAATGTCGCAACGAGACGCGTCATGCCGGCGGCGACCACCTGATATTCGTCGGCCTGGTGGAGAAATACTTGCGTGAGGAACGAGCGCCGCTGCTGTTTCAGGGCGGCCAGTATCGGGAGCTAATGAGATATTTGATCGAGATCAAATCGCGACCCGGTCAATGACCTCAATATGCGCTCGGGTGATCGCATTCCTGCGGCTAAGAACAAAATTGGCAGTTCACCCTCGACAACGGTGGGACAGTCATGAACTCTATCAAGGCGCCGAAGCAACTGATCATAACAACCATCGCCCTTGCTTTCGCGATGCTCATCATCCCGGAGGCGGCGCGGGCCAAGAGCGGCGAACGCAACGGCAAGGAAGTGGCGGAAGCCGTGTGCTCCGCATGCCACGCAACCGGCGCCGATGGTGCGCCAAAAATCGGCGACAAGCAGGCATGGAGCAAGCGCGCTTCGCGGGGTCTCGGTAGCCTCACGCAAACCGCCTTGAAGGGCATCCGGAAGATGCCGGCGCATGGAGGCAATCCGGACGTCAGCGATTTCGAAATCCAGCGCGCCATTACCTACATGGTCAACCAGTCTGGCGGCCACTGGACCGAGCCCACCAACAAGGCAAGCAAGACTGCCGATCGCCCCGGTAAAGACATTGTCCGGGCGCAATGCGTCAAGTGCCACCAAACCGGACTGCACGGCGCCCCAAAGATCGGCGATCGGACTGCCTGGCTACCGCGCGGCGCGAATGGAATGGATGCCCTGGTCCGTTCCGCCATCAATGGACATGGAGGAATGCCTGCGCGCGGCGGCATGGCCGATCTCACCGACGCCGAGATGCGCGATGCGGTTGTTTACATGTTCAACCAGGGCGCCACCGCAGCGAAATAACCTGAGTCGGTACGAGGCACGCGTATCGGATCCAGGGCCGTTGCACTCGAACGTCCACTGATCAAGAAATCATGCCAAAACATATTGTTCGGCTCGTTCTCCTCATCGTGGTCCTCGGCGTGCTCGGGTATGCGGGAAAACAATTCCTGACCGTCGACTCCTTTTACCGCTATGGGCACTATCGAGGCAACTCGGTGACGGAAATCGCCTCAGACCAGCCGAAATTCCGGACCCCGGAAGCCTGCAAGCAGTGCCATGCCGAGAAATACGCGGAATGGTCCAAGGGCGTACACAACAGCCCTGCCCTGGGGAAAGTCGTCAAATGCGAAGTCTGTCACGGCGTTGCGGGCAGTCGGGATGAAACCCCCCTCTCCGATATCTCTGCTACCGGCGCGGATCACACGAACCAGCTGAAGCTCGAGAACCCAAGCGATACCGTAAAACTGTGCACCCTCTGCCACGAGCAGATGCCTGGGCGGCCGCTTGAGCAAAAACAAATCGTGGTCGCCACGCACGCCGAAGACCAGCAATGCAAAGCTTGCCACAATGTCCACTCGCCCAGGATTTTCGTCTGGGCCTTGGCGTCGACTTCCCAGCCAGGCAATGCGGCGGCCGGAAAAGCAATTGCTGGCAATTGCGCAGCTTGCCACGGAAAGTCGGGGGTCAGCGAAATCCCCACCATACCAAGCCTTGCCGGCCAGAATGAGGCCTATCTCGCCAATGCCATCATGGCATACAGGCGAGGTTTGCGGGAGGACCCCATGATGACCGGCATGGCCAAGGACTTGAGCGATACCGCTGCCGAAAATCTCGCTGCCTATTATGCCGGTCTGCAATGCAAGAGCGCTCGGAATGGGGAGACCAAGGCCGCCGCCAGAGGTCAAGTGCTTGCCTCGAAATGCGCCTCCTGCCACGGCGCGAACGGAATCAGCGGACAGGCCATGTGGCCAAACCTGGCCGGACAATCCAAGGACTATCTAGCGAGCGCCATGAAATCCTACAAGGCCGGACGCAAGAACGGCTTGATGAGCAAGATTGCCAAAGATCTCAACGATGCCGATGCGGCAGCCTTGGCGGCCTATTACGCCAATGCCGCTTGCAGGTGAGACAGGTAAAAAAACAGAGCCTTACGGGGAAAAATATGGAAAACAAAGATGAGGTCGAGAAGCTTGAAGAAGCAGGGCGCAGGAACTTCCTGCGCCTCTTCGGCGGCGCCATCGGCGGCGGCGTGGCGATCGCGGCCAATGCCCTCCTGCCCGAAGCCGCCGCCGTCGACGCCCCGTCCAAACCGGACATTCCGGGGTATGACTGGAGCAAGCATCGTTGGGCCTTTGGCGTCGATGCCACGAAGTGCATCGGCTGCCTGCGTTGCGTCGAGGCCTGCAAGGTGGAAAACAACGTCCCCATAGACGCCAGTCACTTCCGCACCTGGGTAGAGCGCTACGTCACTTTGGAGGGAGAGGATAAGGCGCGCATCGACAGCCAGCACGATCCAGTCAACATCGAGGCCTCGGGCGCGGAGGGAAAGTATCGATTCGCCAATCGCTACAAGGATGCCAAGGTGGAAAAGGCATTCTTCGTGCCCAAGCTTTGCAATCACTGCACCCATCCGGCCTGCGTGCAAGTGTGTCCGACCGGAGCGACCTACAAGACCAAAGACGGCGTGGTCGTCATCGACCACACTTATTGCATCGGCTGCCAGTACTGCGTCCAGGCTTGCCCCTACGGCGCCCGTTTTTTCAACGAGGAAACCGGCGCCACGGACAAGTGCACCTGGTGTTATCACCGCATCACCAAGGGCCTGCAGCCTGCCTGCGTCGAGGTTTGTCCGGTGAGTGCGCGTGTCTTCGGCGATCGCAACGACAAGCAAAGTCCGATCAGCCTGTTCCTGCGCAACAACCGGGTGACCGTCCTCAAGCCCGAATCCGGCAATGCGCCGAATGTGTTCTATGTCGGCATCGACAAGGAGGTGAGCTAGTGGAAGCGCTCTATCACGTCGCGCCGTTCACCGGCTACGTCTATCCCAATGAGACGATCATCCCCTGGACCGTGCTGATCGTCGTCTATCCTTATTTGACCGGGTTGGTGGCCGGCGCCTTCACCATGTCCAGTCTCTACCAGGTCTTCGGCATGGAGCGCTTCAAGCCCGTCGCGCACTTCGCCATGCTCACCTCTCTTTGCTGCATGCTCATCGTGCCGCTGCCCTTGCTGCTGCACCTCGGCCATCCGGAGCGGGCATTGAATCCCATGATCACGCCGCACACCACCTCGGCCTTCGCCGTCTTCGGTTATGTCGCGGCTTTCTACCTGATTCTCCTGCTGCTGGAAAACTGGTTCGTGTTTCGCCCTTACATCGTCGAGCAGGCACAGCAAAGGCAAGGGCTACCGGGCTGGTTTTATCGTATCCTGACGCTCGGGTCCTACGATGTTTCCGAAAAGGCGATGCACTATGACCGGAAGTGGATCTTCGCCTTGGCCGCGATCGGCATCCCCGGCGCTCACGGCTTGCACGGCTACGTCGGGTTCGTCTTCGGTTCGCTGAAATCCAGGGAATGGTGGTCCTCCGACCTCATGCCGCCGATCTTCCTGTTTTCCGCGATCATCTCCGGCATTGCGCTGTTGATCGTCCTCTATGTCCTGTCCTGCAGGCTGCGCAAGATCGCGGTCGACTTGGAATGTCTGAAGGGCATGACCTATTCGCTGTGGGGCTTCATGCTGTTTGCCCTGTTGCTGGAGGCGGTGGAATTCGCCAGCCTTGTCTACAGGGGCCGGGAGGGGATAGAAGTGATCATGGAATACGTCAGAGGCCCGCTCATTGTTCCATTCTGGATCGTCCAGATAGGCATCTGCTCGGTAGTGCCGGTGCTCCTGTTGACCTTCATGATTTGGCGGGGCACCAAGGGAAATGCGCTGATCGCGGGAACCGTCATGAGCGCCTTCCTGGTGCTCGTCGGGGTGCTGATGATGCGCTGGAACGTGGTCATCGGCGGACAGGAAATCGCCAAGACCGGCAAGGGATTGCTCACCTACCACATGCCCTTCATCGAGAGGGAGGGTGGCCTGACCGCTGCGCTGCTGCTGATGGCGCCCTTTGTGCTGCTGACGGTGGCAGTCCGGTTGTTTCCGCCTTGGGATGATGCCAAGACCGCCCAGTCATGACTTGCGTCAGCTGGTGCTTCTTGCGCCCCACCCCGCCAGGAAGCCCTCCGCGAAACCGGCATTCCTTTGCAACTACCCGGATCTCCGGCAATACTTTAAAATCGAAGCGTTGAACGGCTACCGGTAATTTTCGTGAACCTCGTACTCGACACCGACCCGCTCCCCCCGCCTGAGCGCTTTCCCTATTGGCGCGAAGCAATGCTGAAGCATTTCGGTTTGCAGGCGTGTTGCGATCCGTACCACGAACTCTCGTTTCAGGCCAGCTTGACCCAGTACGCGATCGGCACTGTTCTCCTCAGGGAAACCGGCGGAACACCGCATACGGTAGAACGCAAGCGCGCCTCGGCCGATCACCGGTTTATCGTACAGCTGCAGCTCAAGGGGTGGTGTGAGATCAGGCAGGGGGGGGAGGAAATCCACCTGGATCCTGGG
>CAYHXK010000001.1:0-5910 GCA_964360125.1 uncultured Sterolibacterium sp. | reverse complement strand
CCTACCGTCCGGACCGGCAACAGCCTCCGGTACATATCAAGAGGGCCGGCTGCTTCCGCAACCTGCTGTTCAGCATCCCCGAGGAGCGTTTTATCGTTAGCTTCCCGCACTGGCGGCATGCCGTGGCAATGCGCCTTTCCGCGGACCAGGGTACCCCCGCCGTCTTCGCCGACCTGCTGCATTCCTTGCTCCGGCAAGCCAGGAACATGGACCCCGCCAGCCTGGAAGGCGTTGCCGAGTCGGCGATCAATCTGCTGGGAGCGGCCTTGCAGCCGCTTGCCAACAACCAGCCGCGCGACCACTCCCATCTGGAGACGTATCACAAGAGCCGGATCAAGAAATTCATTGCCTCCAACATGCACAATCCGGATATCGATGTGCAGACCATTGCCGAGTCCGTCGGGCTGTCGCGACGTTATGTCCATCAGCTATTTTCCAACGAGCCGCAGCATCTCATGCAATGGGTGCTGGTCCAGCGCCTGGAACACTGCCGCCGCGAACTGGGCAGCGACCATACCCGACACCGCACCATCAGCGAGATTGCATTTTCCTGGGGCTTTAATGACCTGGCCCACTTCAGCAAGGCTTTCCGCAAGCACTTCGGAATCCCCCCCAACGAAGTCCATGGCAAGAAGTGCCACCACCAGAGTGCACATTTAGACAACAAATGATTCACTCCTGAGCCAATTTTAATATTCGGACAAGACCACAATCGCACTAACCTGCCAGTGTCATGGTTTTATGCTGTTGGAGCCAAGCAGACTTGCGGCGCCAGGCGCTTGCCCGCCCGCCGGATACTGGACTTGAGGGCGCCGTCGGATCCGGCGATAGGTTTGTGGGGGGGTGCATGCAGTCTCATGTAGAAGGCTATTCACATGATCACTCCCTGGAGTCGCATCACCGGGAGCGCATCAAGAAATACATTGCAGCCCATATCAATAATCCGGACCTCGACGTGCAATCCATTGCCGCCGCGGTCGGGTTGTCGCGACGCTACGTGCATAAGCTTTTCTCCAACGAGCCGCAGCATCTGATGCAATGGGTGCTGGTGCAGCGCCTGGAACATTGCCGCAGCGAACTGAGCCTCGACCGGGAGCGCCACCGTACGATCAGCGATATCGCGCTGGCGTGGGGTTTTCATGACCAGTCCCATTTCAGCAAGGCATTTCGCAAGCACTTCGGGCTCACCCCGAGCGAAGTGCACGGACAGAATCCCGAGCCGATCAAACAGGATCATCCAGGGATTTATCGCGATTGGTCTTAGCGATGCGTACGGCCAGCATCAGGGAACTTGGCGTGATTGCGTTAGTTCCATTTGATAACTCAAGTCCGCCTCAGGAGAATCCGGGCATGATCAGTTTCAGTAGTGTGCTGGCGCACAGAGACCTATTGAAAAGGCCCGATGATTCACATCGCGTCGGCATCAAGCGCAAATGTGCAAGGCAAATATCAGTGTGCACTTATGAACAACAATTGGTTCACTTTTAAGCCAATAATAAGATCCAGACAAGACCACAATCTGTTCAGGCTTTTTGTATCGGGACCCTTAGAAGTTGAAGCTGAAAATATCAACGGCTCAGGTATCAGTGCCTTTTAGTTTATTTCGGATCAGGAGGATCAAGTGAAACAACAAATTATTGCCGGTATGCTGCTGGGGCTTTTCGCTGCCATCGCCACTTCATCCGCGACTGCCGCGGTCGATGTGGAGGCCGCAAAGGCCTTGGCCAAGTCCAACGATTGCTTCAAGTGCCATGCCGCCGACAAGGAAAAGAAAGGCCCCTCTCTCAAGAAAATCGCCGCCAAGTACAAAGGCAAGGCCGATGGCGAGGAGAAAGCCATCAAGAACATGACCACCGGTCCGAAAGTCAAGCTGGATGACGGCAAGGAAGAGGAGCATAAGATCATCGACACCAAGGATCAGAAACAGTTGAAGAACCTGGCGCAGTGGATACTTTCACACTAAGTCCCTGAGCCAGAGTAGGGTAAAGGTTCATAGCAACTGTAGATACTCTGGTCAATAGAATGAAGTTCTTGCGGCAGGTTTTGACTTTGTGTGCGTTTGTCGGCGCCGTGGCGGGAGCGGGTTTCTCGCTGGCCGCCGACAAGCCGCCTCCCAAGGATCTCTTCCTCAAGGGCGATGCCAGGTGTACCGCCTGCCACGACGAAGCCGACGCCCCCGAGTTGCTGCGTCTCGGCAAGACCAGGCACGGCACCCAGGTCGATAGCCGCACCCCAACCTGTACCAGTTGCCACGGCGACGGCGAGGCCCACATCAAGGACGTGAATTCAGGAGCCAAGAAGCCTGTCCTGCCCGCCGTTACTTTCGGCGCCAAGTCGCAGACAACGCCCGAGGCACAGAACGGCGCTTGCCTGGCCTGCCACAAGAAGGATGCCAAACGCTCGCACTGGGAGGGCAGCACGCACCAGGCGCGCGACGTGAAATGCAACTCCTGCCATCAATTGCACGCGGCGCAGGATAAAGTCCGCGACAAGCGCACCCAACCCGAGGTCTGCTTCACCTGCCACAAGGAACAACGCGCCCAGGTCAGCAAGCCTTCCCACCATCCGGTCCTCGAAGGCAAGGTCGCATGTTCGGATTGCCACAATGCACACGGCTCGGTTGGCCCGAAACTCGTGAAGCGCGATAGCGTGAATGAAACCTGCTATACCTGTCATATGGAAAAGCGCGGTCCGTTCGTGCATAACCACGAACCCGTCAATGACGACTGTTCGATTTGCCATAACCCGCATGGCACGGTGACGGAAAGCCTGCTCAAGATGCGTCCGCCGTTCCTGTGCCAGTCATGCCATACCCCGCATGGAGCCACCCAGCCCCTGCTGGCCGGCCAGGCGCCTGCCCCCGGCGTCACTGGTTGGTGGAGTGGGTCGGCGATTACCCAGGGTCGCGGTTGCCTGAATTGCCATACCCAGATCCATGGCAGCAATAGCCCGAGCGCGATCAATCCCATGCCGCAATTGAATTTCCGCTGAGAAAATGGGGCGAATCATCATGACTATAGCCACCCAGCGCTTCGGCTTCAGCCAAAAAATAATCGGCCTTGCCCTGCTCGCGGCCTTTGGATCGGCGCACGCCGAGGATGATGAAGTCGCCCAACTCATCAAGCCGGAAAGTTCTGTGAGCGCCGG
Source organism: uncultured Sterolibacterium sp. (assembly GCA_964360125.1). Taxonomy (GTDB): domain Bacteria; phylum Pseudomonadota; class Gammaproteobacteria; order Burkholderiales; family Rhodocyclaceae; genus JACRAR01. The sequence continues at coordinate 2,763 of CAYHXK010000001.1, read as the reverse complement.
CCTGGGCATTGCCAGCGGCGCCGGCAAGGACAGGACCATCTTCGGCCAATACAATGGCTTGCGAACGAATGATGCCCACCTTCTGCTGGATTTCGAAATCCTCAAGCGCGACGATGCGACCGGACTCTGGACCAATATCGAGGGACGCAACCTCGGGCTGGATAACCGCGAGCTGCGTTTCTCCCAGCAAAAACAGGGAGACTGGAAATACTCCGCGGAATATGACCAACTGACCCGCCACGACCTGCGCACCATCAATACCGGCCTGCTGAATGCCGGTACTGCCACGCCGACCGTGGTCAGCCTGGCTGCGCCGGGGACAGGGGCGGACCTCAACCTGAATACCAAGCGCAAGAGCATGGCGCTCGGCGCGGAAAAATGGCTCACGCCCAACCTGCAGTTCGAGGCCAGCTTTAAAACCGAAGACAAGGATGGGGCGCGCTTGTTCGGCAGGGGCCTGACTTGCGCTGCATTCCCGAATTCGTTCAACTTGTGCGGGATTACCTCCACCCCCACCGGCGCGATGTTGTTGTTGCCCGAGCCGATCAATTCCACGACCAGGCAGTTCGACGCCAAATTGAATTATTCGGGCGAACAATTCATGCTGAGCGGCGGCTATTACGGCTCGTTTTTCACCAACGCCAACAGTGCATTGAGTCCGCTGGTGAGCGGCAACTTATGGAATCCGAACGGCACGCTGCTGAATACCGGTACTGCCCCAGGCAACACCCTGGCAGGTTTTCTGCAACAACCGATGGCGTTGCCGCCGGAAAACCAGGCGCACCAGCTATATGTTTCCGGCAACTATGCGTTCACGCCGACGACCCGCGCGACCTTCAAGTATGCCTATTCCCATGCCACCCAGAACCAGTCTTTCCCCGCGGTTTTCATTAGTAGCCCCACCGCCAATCTGGGCGGAACGGTGAACACCACCCTGGCCCAGCTCGGCCTGACGGCGCGGCCCCTGGCGAAACTTTCCTTGCTCGCCAATCTGCGTTATGAAGACAAGGACGACACGACACCGCTGGCGCTGTATAACCTGACGGGGCTGGCAACGAATCCGGCGAACTTCTTTACCAACAATCAGAATTCGTCGACCAAGCTCACCGGCAAACTGGAAGCGAGTTACCGGCTGCCGGAGAACACTCGGGCCACCCTGGGCATCGACTATGCGTCGGTGCAGCGCAGCCGTCCAGTCAGCTCCACCGTGATCTCCGGCCTCACCGCCTTGCGCGAGGACACGCGGGAGCAGGGTTATCGGGCCGAATTGGGGCGCGCTTTTTCCGAAACGCTGCATGCGTCCCTCAGCTACGTCAGCAGCAGACGCGAAGGGTCGAACTGGTTGAAGCCCAACACGCTGCCGCAGACTGGCGTCACAGAATTATCGGACCTGGCCATCTACAATCCCACCGGCGCATTTCCAATGACGCTGGAGGATCGCCAGCGCGACAAGCTTAAGTTGTCGGCTGACTGGAGCCCGATGGAATTGCTGTCGCTGCAACTGATGTTCGAGAACGGCAAGGATGCTTATAGCGCCCCGACCACCAAGGGCCTGCGCGACACCGGCGTGCGCTCCTACGGCATAGACGCCGCCTACCTGCTGTCGGACAAATGGAAGCTGACCGGCTATTGGAATCGCGGCAGTCAGACCCTGCACGTCGACCACGCTACCGGGTATCTGGCGGAATTGGAGAATATCAGCTCCAGCCTGGGTCTCGGTGCAGTCGGCAAGCTGTCGAGCAAACTCGAGCTGGGCGGCGATCTATCCTACATGAACGACCGCAATCGCTATCGGCAAAGTCTGAGTTCCGGAGATGAGCTGGCCGGGGAAGGTTTGCCGGATGTCAGTTATCGCCTGACCCGCCTGAAATTCTTCGGCAAGTACGCACTGGAGAAAAATGCCGACCTTCGTGTCGATCTGGTGCACCAGCGGGCGAAGCTGGACGAATGGACCTGGGCTTACAACGGAACGTCTTTTGTCTACTCCGACAATACGACAATTTCGCTGCAACCGAACCAGAACGTGACTTTCCTTGGGGCAACCTATATTTACAAATTGAAATAAGCACTTGAACTGGTAACTTGAATAATGCAGTTTGCAGATATGTCGTACTAAAGGGATAAACCAACAAGGCGCGGTTCCTTGCGGAGTCGCACTAGCGATTTTGAAAACGAGGGAGAATGAAATGAAATCAACGCTTCTACGCTTGGGCTTGGTGGCCCTGACGATTGCTACGCTGGCGGGTTGCGGCGGCGGCGGTAGCGACGAGGTTGCTGTCGTCACGCCTCCTCCGGTGACGCCTCCCCCCACCGTGATTAACGTGGCCAGCGCCGTTTCCAGCGCCGCGGCGGCCGCGGCCAACGATACCGCGAGCAATTCCTCCGCGTCTTTCACGGTGCTGCAGAACGCCGGCCTGCCGGCGGTGACCGTCAACAGCCCGCCCAAGGTGAACTTCACCGTGTTCTCCGACGGCGCAGTGAAACAGGGTCTGACCACGACCAATGCACGTTTCGCCATCGCCAAGCTGGTGCCGGGCGCCAACGGCAATCCCGACCAATGGGTGAACTACATCTACAACAAGGCGACGGCAAATGCCGGGATCGGCCCGAACGGCACGCCAGTCCTGGCATCCGCCATGCAGGCCACCACGGACACTGCCAAAGCTGCTACCCAACTGGTGTACAACCCCGACGGTTACTATACATACACCTTCAGCACCGACATCAAGGATTCGACCAAGACCAACGGGGTGGTGTTCGAGC